>CALHZE010000249.1 GCA_938040915.1 uncultured Bacteroidia bacterium
CAAAGGCGCAACACGATGTGTCTGCCCAAGGCAATAAACGAGTTTTGTGCCACTTTCCAAAGAATGCGCTAGAAGGGGTGTCGTGCGACCGTTTCTACCGGTGGTGTTTCCAGCGCTTGTGTGACCAGAGCCAACACGGGGGATTGGCGCGGATCGCCTCCTCTAAAAGTTGCATATAACGTGTCGTAATCGCGTGCTCAGGCTCTTCGTTGGGGGTGTCGGTAATGAGCTTTAAGGTAACGGAATAGTACCCGCGCCTCACCCGCGTCATCTGACAGAAAAAGACAGGGGCGTTAAACTGACGGGCGATGCGCTCTACCCCCGTGTATACCATCGTGTCTTGATGAAAGAACTCGAGCCAGAAGTGGTTGCCCCACGGCGGGGTTTGGTCAGAGATAAGCCCGATAAGGGTCGGTTGCCCCTGTTTCTCAAAACGAAGGATCGCGCGCAAGATGTGCTGCATCGGCACGGCCGTCCCCCCGAGCCGTTCGCGTGCGTAGGTAATAAAGCGCTCTATCCGTTTGTTATGTAGGGGTTTGTAAACATTGAGCATGTGGTGACGGAGGAGGGGCGCCGCCGTCGTGAGAAACTCCCAATTGGCAATGTGTGCCGCCGCGATCACCACACTCCGCCCCTGCTCATAGTAAGGGAGAAGGACCTCATTGTTCGTATAAACACAACGTTGCATCATCCGACGCGGCGAGGCGTGGAGGAGAAAGAGCGACTCTAGGATGAGATCTGACAAGTGACGATAGAAGCGGATGGCAATTTTCGCCCGCTGCGCCCTCGAAAGTTCGGGGAAAGAGCGCTCGAGGTTTTGGCGGACCACCTTGCGACGGTAACGCACCACCGAACCGAGGAGAAAGGCGACAAAATCGCTCAGGGCATAAAAGAGCGGACGTGGGAGGATGGCTATAAGCCACGTCAGGGCATAAAAAAGCCCATAAAGGATAGCGTCGCCAAGGCGTTTCATCGGGCGGATGGTCTAAAGGCACAGATCGGCAAGGGTGAAGCGCGGGTGGGGCGTCATAAAGTGCTGGATGTTTTCGCGGAGCTCGTCTAACAGCCTCGGAGCGGCACAAATGACCTCGGTCGCCTTTGTATAAGAGGCGCCGCCCGAGAAATCACAGAATCGTGCCCCCGCCTCTTGCGCAATAGCGATACCAGCGGCGATGTCCCAGATATGCAACCCATATTCGTAAAAAGCGTCAAAACGCCCCGCCGCCACATACGCGATATCCGTAGCCGCCGACCCTAGGCGACGCACCCCCGTAGAATGCGCAATGACATACTCGAGGGTCTCCATCAAGCTCTTCAGCTTGCCATAATCTTGATACGGAAACCCCGTCGCCACAAAGGCATCAGCGAGCAGCTCACAGTCGGTCACGTGAATCGGCATGCCATTACAGAAAGCTCCGCCGCCCTGTACGGCAGAAAAGATCTCGCGACGCGTCACTTCGCCAATCACCCCCAATGGGAACGTCTGTTCCTCAGAGGTGACCGCCATCAAGCCAATGCTTACCGCCACAGGGCCTGCGCCGTGGATGAAATTGGTCGTTCCGTCAATGGGGTCTATCACCCAGTAATATCCCGCGTCGTAACGCCCGCCAGTCATCGGATTCCCCTCTTCGGAAATAGCGCCAATTTCGGGGTACAGCTTCCCTAGTTCGCTCACGACGAAGGCGTCGAGCTCCTTGTCGAGATTGGTCACATAGTCGTTGCGCCCCTTGGTCTCTATCCGCAGGTCTTGGCGATGTTGTAACCCTTGGGCGATGCGCTCAGAGGCTTGCTCGGCAATGTGGCATACGTTTGCAGCCATTTCACGCCGATAGTCGAGCGAGTGTTCGAAGTCTTGGAACCACATAGTTTGTTTTGGGTTAAGGGATTTCTTGCGCAAGGATGTAGTCTGGACGGTAGTCACAGAGGGTGACGGGGACGATCTGCCCGTGTTGTGCCGTACGGGCTGGGAAAGCCACGGGGAGGTAGTGCTCAGAGTGACCGGTAGCGCGCCCTTGGGCGTCGATTCGCTCGACAAGCACTTTCGCTACCGTGCCCAAAAAGTGGCGCGCATAAGCCTCTTGAAACGCCTCGTTAGCGGTCATGAGCTCGGTCATCCGTTCGTGCACCACTGGGGCGGATACCTGATTGGGGTAGGTGGCGGCCGGCGTGCCGGGGCGCTTGGAGTAGGGAAAAAGGTGGAGGTAGGACGGCGCGAGCGTTTCCAGAAATTGTTTCGTTTCACGGAAATGCGCGTCGGTCTCGCCAGGGAACCCCACGATAAGGTCGATGCCGAGGAACGGTCGCTCAAAGGCGCGGCGTGCTGCGGCAATGCGCTCCGCATAACGCTCGGTCGTGTAACGTCGCCCCATCGCACGCAAAATCTCATCTGCCCCCGCCTGTAAAGGGATGTGGAAGTGGGGCATAAAGGCGCGCGAGGTGGCTAAGAAGTCAAGGATTTCGTCAGAGAGGAGGTTGGGCTCGAGGGAGGAGATGCGGTAACGCTCGATGGCTTGTATCGCGTCAAGAGCCCGCAAAAGGTCGATAAAACGCTCGTGGTGCGCACGACCGAAGTCGCCCGTATTCACCCCCGTGATGACGACTTCGAGGATACCCGCCTCGGCAATGGCGTGTACTTGGTCGACGACCTCGGCAATCGTGGCACTACGACTCTCTCCGCGCGCCTGCGGGATGGCACAGTAGGAGCAGTGATATCCACACCCGTCTTGCACTTTGAGAAAGGCTCGTGTGCGCCCCCCCTTGGAGAAAGCGGGAAAGTAGGTCTCGGAGTCAGTGCAGGTCGGAGTCTCGCCCTTCCCCTCTAGCGTATTTAACACGATTTGCGCCAACTTCCCCTTGTCGTGACGGGCAATGACGAGGTTGACGGTGTCGATCACCTGGGCTTCCTTGAGTAACAGATCGGCATAACACCCCACCAAGACGATAAAGGCGTCGGGGGCAAGGCGTCGGAATTTATGGAGTTCTTGTCGGCACTTTTTTTGTGCCTGCTCAGTCACCGCACAAGAGTTGAGGAGGCAGATCTGTGCCTCTTGCGGGTGTGTCACGACCGACACGCCGAGCGCCTCAAACTGTCGTTGGTAGGTCGCCGTCTCGGAATAGTTGAGTTTGCACCCGAGGGTGTCGAGGTAGACCGTAGGCATGGGGTGTCGTCCCCCTTATTCGTGCAAAAGGTCGTTGATGGAGAAAAGCCCCGCTCGACCGATCAGGAACTCGGCCGCCGCAAGCGCACCGAGGGCAAAGCCTTCGCGGTTCTTAGCCTCATGGGTGAGCGTAATGGTGTCTTGGGGCGAATCGAGGCAGACGGTATGGACGCCTGGGACACTTCCCACGCGGTGGGCTGTAATCGGGAGCGTGGTGGTGTGGCTCGTCCCCTCCCCTGTCAGCTCCCACCCCGCGTAGGCATTTTCGCCCTCGAGGAAAGGTTGTGCGAAGGCTATCGCCGTGCCGCTTGGGGCATCGAGTTTGGCGGTGTGGTGGGTCTCGTCGATAGCGACGGCATATTGCGGAAAGCGACTGCGGAACTTTGCCAAGAGAGCGGCGGCACGCAAAGCGATGTTGACCCCGATGCTAAAGTTCGGGGCATAGAAGAGCGCGGCGGAGGGGTGTTGTTGCAACAACTGCGTAAGGCGCGGGAGGTGGTCATACCAACCGGTGGTGCCACAGACGACGGGGAGGCAAGCCTCGATGCAGGCGGCGAGGTTGTCGGGGGCGGCGGCTGGGGTGGTAAACTCTATAGCGACGTCGGCGAGGTGTGGGTGTTGGGTGAGGTAGTCGACGAGGCGCGTGTCTTGGTCTATGCGCGCCACGACCTTGTGACCGTGTTGCAAGGCGAGGTTTTCGACGACGTGCCCCATCTTGCCATAGCCGATGAGGGCGATGCGCAGGGGCGTGGAAGCGGGCGTATTTTGGTTCATACTGCCTAGAGTTTTTAGGTTGTGCAAAGATAGTGAAAACCGTCCTAGGGACGGACCTTCCTAAATGCTTTAGTTTTTCCTTAATTCCCCCTTCCTCACACCGTGCTCCTCTGCTTACACACCGTACTCTCGCCGTACCATCACCGTACTCTCACCGTACCATCACCGTACCCAAAACCTACCCAAAAAAGCGCCTCCGACGCGCTATTTTATACGAGTTCGTCTATTTCCTCAGTCCATTCTTTTGATTTCAGTCTTAAAAAGAGTATTTGGAATTCCTAAAGATCTGTCTGTGCGGAGACCCGCCACTTATCAACCGGATGTGCGAGAATTGTTGTACGAACGACACGAGAGTGGGGCGTATAACAGGGAGCAGAGCGCGGCTTTTTTGACACACTTTCAAAAGTGGTATCTTTGTGCTGGAGAAACACTAGCCTAAGAGAGACCGTGAAGCGACTCTACGTATTTCTGTTACGCGCCTACATCGGGCCGATGGTCATGACCTTCTTCATCGTCATGTTCATCCTTCTGATGCAGTTTCTTTGGCGCTATATAGACGACCTCGTGGGGAAGGGGATGGACTTTACCCTCGTCGCCGAATTGTTGCTTTATGCCTCAGTAGGGCTCATCCCCATGGCTCTCCCGCTAGCTACTATGCTGGCCGTACTGATGACCATGGGCAACCTTGGCGAACATAACGAGCTACTCGCAATGAAGTCGGCGGGCATTTCCCTACCGCGCATCATCTTTCCCCTCGGCGTAGTCAGTCTACTCGTCACCGTATTTGCCTACGGGGTCGCCGACTACCTAGTGCCCGTCTCGACCCTCAAGATGCGCACGCTCATCTATAGCCTACAGCAACAGCGCCCAGACCTCGTCATCCGTCCGGGGGTCTTTTACAATGATATTGCGGGGTATAGTCTGCGGATTGGTGCACGCGATCGCGATGGTCGCATGATGCGCGACCTCATGATTTATGACCACTCGGCGGGGCGAGGCAACGTCTCGGTCACGCGCGCAGACTCGGGGCTCATCACCGTAAGCCCCGACAGTAAATATCTGGTCGTAGAGCTCTATAGTGGCACTCGTTATGACGAGACCGACCCCGACGCTGTCACCTCGTCAAATGCGAAACGTGGAGCTCGCACCACCCACTTCCGGCGCGAGCGTCTCGTCAAGCGCCTCGAGGGGTTTGGTTTTGAGCGTTCGAACGAAGACATTTTTTCCAACACCTATCACGTGATGAACACGTGGCAACTCCGCCGCGCGGTCGACTCCATCTCGGGGCGTCAAGACTCGATGATCGGGGCAGAGCACCTACGATTCGCCGAGGAGTTTTTTTACCGAAAGCCTTTTATAGACACCGTTACTCATCGCGAGGTGTGTGACACGTTTCGCCTGCTCACACACTATGCGGGTCTCGACACCACGCAGCGAAAACAGGTGCTCATGGGGGCGATAGAGGACGCCCAGCGGATCAAGAGTCACGTGTCGAGCTATAACGACGACCTGAGTTATGAGACGAAGATGGTGGCGAAGCACCTGATCGAGTTTTTTCGGAAGTATTCGATGTCGTTGGCAGTCTTGATCTTCTTCCTGATCGGTGCTCCGTTGGGGGCCATCATTCGCAAGGGAGGGTTAGGGATGCCGGTGGTGGTGTCGGTGCTCTTCTTTGTGGTCTATTATGTGATCTCCATCACGGGAGAGAAGATGGTGCGCCAGCTCGCCACCGAGGCGTGGGTAGGGATGTGGGTATCGACGTTTATCCTCATCCCGCTAGCGGTCTTTCTTCTTTACAAGGCGACGACCGACTCGGTTTTGCTCAACCGCGACTGGTATGCGCGGTCGGTGCGGCGGTGGTTGCGAGTGCACAAAAAGCTATTACGATTGTTGCATAAGAGACGGGCGGCGCGTGCAGACGAGACTGCCGCCGAGGGCTCGTTACGAGATAGATAACAACATTTAGGGTAAAGAGATGAGCGATACAGCGAAGTTGAGGGGAAGCCTAAACACGATAGAGGAGGCGATAGAGGCCATCCGTAACGGCGAGTTTGTGATCGTGGTCGACGACGAAGATCGGGAGAATGAGGGCGACTTTATCATAGCCGCCGAGAAGGTCACGCCCGAGAAGGTGAACTTCATGATGCGTTATGGTCGTGGGGTGCTTTGCGCTCCGATTACCGAGTCTCGGTGTCGGGAGCTTGATTTAGACATGCAGGTGTCAGTCAACACCTCGATGCACGAAACGCCGTTTACGGTGACGGTGGATCGGATCGGGAATGGCTGCACGACGGGCGTCTCGATGTATGACCGTGCGCAGACGATCTTGGCGCTAGCCGACCCAAACATTCGTCCGACCGACTTGGCGCGTCCGGGGCACGTTTGTCCGTTGCGCGCGCGCGACCGTGGCGTTTTGCGCCGTGCGGGTCACACCGAGGCGGCCGTAGACTTGGCGCGTTTGGCGGGTCTGCAGCCGGCAGGCGCGCTCATCGAGGTGATTAACGAGGATGGCACTATGGCGCGTCTCCCGCAGTTGCTGGAGGTAGCACGCGCCAACCACTTTAAGATCGTGTCGATAGAAGACCTCATCAAGTATCGCTTGAAGAACGAGAGTATCGTGGAGCGTGGTGCGGAGGCGTTGTTGCCGACCGAGTGGGGCGATTTCCACATCATCCCCTTCAAGCAAAAGTCGAATGGGTTGGAGCACGCGGCGCTCATCAAAGGGACGTGGTTGCCCGACGAAGACATCCTCGTGCGGGTACACTCCTCGTGTGCCACAGGCGACATCTTTGGGAGTCATCGTTGTGATTGTGGCGAGCAGTTGCACGAGGCGATGCGTCGCATCCAAGCTGCAGGCAAGGGAGTTATTGTTTACCTCAACCAAGAGGGGCGTGGCATCGGTCTTTGCAATAAGATAAAGGCTTACGAACTGCAAGACCAAGGCATGGACACAGTGGAGGCAAACCTTCATCTCGGCTTTGCGGTCGACGAACGTGACTATGGGGTCGGGGCGAGCATCTTGCACGAATTGGGCGTAACGCGCATGCGGCTGATGACCAACAATCCGCTCAAGCGGACGGGGTTAGCTGGGTATGGGTTGATCGTGTCAGAGGTTGTACCGATCGAGATCACCCCCACCCCAGAGAACGAGCGTTACCTGAAGACCAAGCGCGACAAGATGGGGCACACGATCTTGAAGGAAAAATAGGTCCTAAGGGCGGACGGCCCGTGATGGAAGAGAGTCGTGGGAAGGGTAATCTTTAATCACCAAGGCGCGTGCCGCCCGTTGCTAGGAAAGTGTATCCAAACACAATCCCAGTCTCCTGTAGGGGCGTAGCGTGCTACGCCCGCACGAAGAGAAGAAGAGAGGAGAGGAGAGAAAAGAAGAAAGCGAGATGCTTCCACGAATTGTTTACATGGGGACACCCGAGTTTGCGGTAGCACCGCTCCGTCAGCTTTGTGAGGCGGGCTATCCTATCGCATTGGTGGTGACCGTACCCGACAAACCCGCTGGGAGAGGACTCAAGTTACGCGGCTCGGCCGTCAAAGAGTATGCCGTAGCACAGGGGCTTCCGTTGGCACAACCCGCCAACTTGAAGGAGGAAGGCTTCTTGGAGACCCTTCGGGTCGCAAAGCCCGACATTGGCGTCGTGGTGGCTTTTCGCAAACTCCCGAAGGTGGTTTA
>CALHZE010000250.1 GCA_938040915.1 uncultured Bacteroidia bacterium
AGTTTAACAGGTAACGAAGCATCGTAACTTATTTAATTCCCTTTTCTATAAAAAAAAGACCTGCCTATTTGAGCATCGTTGAGAGGCTTGGCAGGTTCTACACACCGCAAAGGTAGTAAGTTTCTATTACAAATCCAAAAGAACTCCTCCTTTCTACAACCCCCTCCTACCCTCTTAACTTCTCCATCGCCAGCCGCACGGCCTCTTTCAAGCCTGCGGGGTTCTTACCGCCTGCTGAGGCGAAGTGAGCTTGTCCGCCCCCACCGCCCGCAATGAGCTTGCCTGCTTCTTTTACAATAGCCCCTGCGGGGGTCGCTCCCGCCTTCACCATCGCCTCACTCATGCAAACCAGCAACAACGGCTTGCCATCACAGAGCGAACCGAGCACGACCCCAACCTGCGGAGCAAGCTTACAAAGACGCGTCCCCATCTCGCGCAAATCGTCGGCATTCAAACCTTGGAGTAAAGCCTCCACGTAATGCGCCTCTCCTTGCACCGTAGCTTCGGCAAAAAGTCGATCTGCCGTCGTGTACAACTCGCGCTGACGGAATAGCGCCAACTGCTTACGCAGCGCCTCATTTTCCTCATGCAGGTGCTGCACCGCCCCGAGCGCATTCCCCTGTGCATGCAACAACTCATCAATCGCCCCAAGGGTGTCACTCATCTCATAATCGCGGTGCTCTGCCGCATGCCCCACCACGGCCTCGATACGTCGAATCCCTGCCGCAATAGCCCCCTCTGAGACAATTCGGAAAAGACCAATCTCGCCCGTATTGGCGACGTGCGTCCCACCACAAAGTTCGATAGAGGGCCCAAACTGCAGCACCCGTACACGGTCGCCATACTTTTCGCCAAAGAGCGCCATCGCCCCAAGCTGCTGCGCCTCGGCAATCGGAATACTCCGACGCTCATCTCGCCCAAAGCACTGACGCACAAGGTCGTTAACCTTTTCCTCTACTGTACGGATCTCCTCTGGTGTCATCTTCTGAAAGTGGGAGAAGTCAAAACGCAAACGGTCGGGCTCTACGAGCGAGCCACGTTGCTCAACATGCGAGCCCAAGACTTGTCGCAACGCATAGTGGAGGAGGTGCGTCGCGGTGTGATGCGCTGTAATCCGACGGCGGCGCTCCGTATCAACGTGTGCCATGAACTCTGCATCGGGCTTCTCGGGCAAGTGGTCTACCTGTACCACCGGCAAGCCGTGCTCCTTGGTGCACCCCAGCACCTCAAGACGATCGTGTGTCGAGGCAAGCGAACCCGTATCCCCCACCTGTCCACCTTGCTCTGCATAGAAGGGCGACCGGTCGAGCGCAAGCTGATAAGAGTCACTCCCCTTCTTGTTAGAAACCGTCCGCATGCGGAGGATGTGTACCGGAGCTTCGAGATCATCATAACCGACGAACTCCGTGTTTGCCCCCTCGCGCACCACAAACCAATCGCCCGTGACCGTCTCAGCAGCACTGCGCGAACGCGCTTTTTGTTCTGCCATGCAACGCTCAAAGGCAGGAGCGTCGACCTGCATCGCGTGCTCACGCAACATGAGCTCAGTTAAATCGAGCGGGAAGCCGTAGGTGTCATAGAGTTTGAAAGCGGTCTCGCCGTCGAGCACCGTACGCTTTTCCGCTGCGAGTTCGCTAATCTTTTGTTCCAAGAGGTGAATCCCCGACTCGAGAGTACGCAGGAAGGCTTGTTCCTCCTCGCGGATGACGCTCTCGATAAGACGTTGCTGTGCCACAAGCTCGGGGTAATAGCTCCCCATTTGCTTTACCAACGTAGGTACAAGCTGACAAAGGAAGGGCTCACGGAAACCGAGGAATGAGTAACCGTAACGCACCGCACGGCGTAAGATACGCCGGATGACATAGCCTGCCTTGTTGTTGGATGGGAGCTGCCCATCGGCTATAGAGAACGCCACAGCGCGCAGGTGGTCTGCCACGACGCGCAAGGCAACATCCGTCGGTTCGCTTTCGCGGTAGTTTACCCCCGAGAGCGCGGATATCTTGGCAATGATGTCTTGGAAGATGTCGGTATCATAGTTGCTCTTTTTTCCCTGCAAGACGCGACACAGACGCTCAAAACCCATGCCCGTATCGACGTTCTTTGCGGGGAGGGGCTCGAGCGAGCCGTCAGCCTTGCGATTAAACTGCATAAAGACCAAGTTCCAGATCTCGATCACCTCGGGGTGGTCTTTATTGACGAGAGATGCTCCTGCAACTGCCGCACGCTCGGCATCCGTGCGGAGGTCGATATGAATCTCTGAGCATGGACCACACGGCCCCATGTCGCCCATTTCCCAAAAGTTGTCTTTAGCGTTGCCCAAAAGAACATGCGCGGCGGGGACGTTTTCGAGCCAATACTGCCGCGCCTCATCGTCAGGGTCTAGCCCCTCCTTGGGCGACCCCTCAAAGACAGTGACATAGAGTCGTCCCTTATCGATACCGAGCACCTCGGTCAGGAGCTCCCACGACCAGCCGATAACCCCTTCCTTGAAGTAATCGCCGAAACTCCAGTTGCCCAGCATCTCGAACATGGTGTGGTGGTAGGTGTCGTGCCCCACCTCCTCGAGGTCGTTCTGCTTCCCAGAGACGCGCAAGCACTTCTGCGAGTCGCAGACGCGGAGCGCCTCCGGCTTGCGATTGCCGAGAAAGATGTCTTTAAACTGGTTCATGCCCGCATTGGTAAACATAAGGGTCGGGTCGTCTTTGATGACCATGGGGGCAGAGGGGACGACCTTGTGTCCCTTAGAGCGAAAAAAATCAAGAAAAGCGGCACGTACGGCAGCAGAATCCATCTTCGGCAATGTTTAGAGAAATGACGCGCAAAGATACAAAAAGTCCCTACGCCCAAATGAAATGCGTTATTTCAGGGTCAAATGTGCCATCTTACTTTGGGACGGAAATCAGAGATATGAAACTAAGAGAGATGTCTCAAAAACTCCTACATTACGAGGGTGTATCGTAATGAGCGACACACCCTCATAAAGCTTTTAAGTATCAAAATCTCGTCCTTTAGGAGGGATTTTCTTAGCAAGTGTAGTTCGTTTTCAAAAAAATGACCGATTTCCATCCCCCGTAGGGGTTTAGCGTGCTAAACCCGCAACTCGCGCCCGATAGGGCGTCGCCTTATAGTCGGGCGGGATGGCATCCGACTTTCAATCACCATAGCGGCACTTCGTGCCGAGTTGCGGGCGTAGCACGCTACGCCCCTACAGAAGACAGGACGCCCCATCGGGAGTCACGACAACCGAATGGCTGGAGTCCGTAGGGGCGTAGCACGCTACGCCCACAATTTCCACGCCTCCGCCGCGCATTATCAACCGAATGCTCCTTGTACGGACGCAACGCGATGCGTCCGTACACACAGTTCACACGTCGCGCCCGCATGGGTCGTCCGCCCTTAGAACCGCTTGTCGCCCGCACCGCCGCCCGCGTAGGACCCCGCACGGGTCGCACGCCCTTAGTGCCGCACCGTCGTCCGCGTAGGACCGCCCTACACACAGCAGACTACATGTTCATCCCCCCACACACGTGGAGTACCTGACCATTGACATAACTACTCAGGTCACTCGCCAAGAAGAGCACCGCACACGCTACGTCGAGCGGCGTACCCGCACGCTTGAGCGGAATCTGATCCGCCCAACCCTTACGCACCTCCTCGGGGAGCTTCTCCGTCATCTCTGTCTCAATAAAGCCAGGAGCTACGACATTCGTGCGGATGTTACGCGCCCCGAGCTCCTTGGCTATAGACTTCGAGAAACCTATAATCCCCGCCTTCGACGCCGCATAATTCGACTGCCCCGCATTGCCAGAGACGCCAACCACCGAGCTAATATTGACGATCGTCCCCGCCTTCTGCTTGAGCATCGTGCGCTGCACCGCCTTCGTCATGTTAAAGACCGACTTGAGGTTGACACGCAAGACCTCGTCCCATTGCTCCTCGGTCATCCGCATCAAAAGCGTGTCGCGCGTGATACCCGCATTGTTGACCAAGATGTCTACCCCTCCAAACTCGGCTATGGTAGCCTCCACCAACGACTCGGCTTGCGCAAAATCACTCGCATCTGAGGTAAAACCCTTCGCGCGCACCCCAAAGGCAGCCGCCTCTTCTTCCACTTCCGCAAACGCAGGGTTACGAGCCGTAAAAACGACATTAGCGCCCTCTTCAGCAAAAAGCCGAACAATGCCACGACCGATGCCGCGCGTACCGCCCGTTACAATGGCGGTCTTTCCTTCTAATAACTTCATCCGTACTATGTTCAATTACGGCGCTATTATAGCAAACTTTTCACAGCTTCCAGCGCCGCGTCATAATCAGGCTCGTGAGTCACCTCTGGCACATACTCTACATAACGCACTGTCCCCGTGCCGTCTATTACCACCACGCCGCGAGCCAAGAGACGAAGCCCCTTCATCACAAAACCATAGTTCATCCCAAAAGAAAGGTCGCGGTGGTCTGACACCATCGTCAACCGGTCAATACCGTGGGCGCCACAATAACGACCGAGGGCAAACGGAAGGTCACACGAGATGGCAAAAATGTGCACCTTCGCGTCTAGCTTGCTCGCCTCTGCGTTAAAACGCCCCGCCTGCATCGAACAAACGGGCGTATCGATCGAGGGGAATATGCTCAGTACATAGATATTCCCATCCCCCCCCTTAAAGTTGACCGGCTTCATATCGACGCCTACGCCGCTAAAATCGGGGGCTTTCGCGCCTACCTTGATCTCGTTACCCAAAAGCTCCATATCGCCACCCGCGAAAAGCACCTTGTGTTGTGACATTGCTATATCTGTGTTAAGTATTACAAACCTAGGAACGCTCGCCCGCACCCTTTTGTTTACGCCGCAAAGGGCTAGAAGCCAAAAGCACCGTTCGGGTTCTTCCACTCACTACGCGGAGGCACGGGTGACAAGATGTTCCAGTGCTCTACCACCTTCCCTCCCGAGAGGCGGAAGAGGTCGTAAAGGGCAAGCGGCATACGCTCTGACTCACGCTCGGTGACGAGCAAGACATAGTCGCCATCCGCCAATACCTTGTGAATGCGGCTAGGGGTAAACGACGTATCCTCACGTGCCAGCTTGTTCATATAGGCAAACATCCCCTCCTGGATGTAGGGATTGTGCTCGGTGTAGGAAACCGTGTCCACAAACTCCATAAACTTCGTATAGTCAGGGTCTAAGAGCACCTCCTTAGCAAGACGCGTGACAAGGGCACGGTTCGCCTCCGTCTTGTCACGGTCAGTGACCGGAGCGATTTTCCCCACAAAGGTCTCTAGCGCCGCCGAGTCTTGCGGGGTGGGAAAACGGACCGTGTTGTCCCAATGCGCCACAATTCGCCCTTCGGCAAAGCGGAATATATCAAAGGTGAGCTCCGTGGAATCAGGGTAGCGCGTGAGCGTCTGTGTGAAAACAAAGTCCGCATCTTGGAACGTGCGTAAGACACGCACCGCGGGACGCGTAGCGGCTGAGGCGACGATCGCCCCACGTAACCCCTCAACCCCATCGGCTACCGCTAGGTCGTGTTGTTTATAAAGCGTTGGGTGCACGCTGCGCAACGCGGCGGTATCACCCGTTTGGAATGCCTCTAAGAGCGACACAGCCTGTTCCGTAGGCGTCGAGGCGGTAGAGGAAGAGGGAGTAGGGGAAGAGGTGCAACTCCAGAAAAGGAGCGGTAAGAAAGAAAACAAAAGATAGCGCATCATTCTAATGGATTATGTATCAGTAACCTACTTGTCTTGGAAATGTCTCACAAAACGCCCTAGACCAAGCGCATGACGAGTTAAAATATCGAGAAGTTGAAGTAACGACGCGGGTTCTGTTTCACCTCACCGAGGATCGAGTCTAGGGCACGCACCGTCGTCTGAAAGTCATAATAAAGCTGGTCGTCGCGGAGCAATTTTCCCATCGATCCCTCTCCGGCTTGCATCTGCCGCAAAAGCTGATTGGCAGAGGCAACAAGAGTGTCCGAGCGCCCGATGACACCGGCTAGTGACGGCTGCAACGAATCGAGGGTGCGAGTCCACCGTGCGCCGATTTGGGTCACCTGACCATTCATCGCCTTGAGTGTGGCATTCACCCCCGCTACCGTCGCGGGGAGCGACTCCGACGTCCGCCGAAGGTTCGTGAGGAGGGTATAGATCTCGCTATAGAGCGCCTCGGCGCGTTCCGCCGAAAGGCTCTTTTCTGCTACACGAAGCACCTGTTTGAGCGAACGCATCACCGTGTCTACATGCGACAGCAGAGGACCTACCTGTGTCGAAAGCGTCTGTGTGTAAGGCATCTCCGTAACACCTGGGATGGTGTCCCCGGGCACGAGATACGGCCCGTTGCCATACGCCTTGTGCAGACGAACAACACTCCCCCCGATGAGCCCCGCATTGGCAATCTCCGCCTGCGTGGTGTGTTGCAAACGAAGCTCCTTAGGGAAAGATAGTTGTGCGCGAATGCGCCCCGTTCCGTCGTTGACAAACGTGAGGTCTGAGACCCGACCCACAGCGAGCCCGTTGATCGTGATCCGGTTCGTCACATAAAGCCCTCCAATGTCGTCAAAGTAAGCATAGTAATAGCTATTGCGATTGAAGAGGTTCTGACCCCTTAAAAACTGATAGCCAACCACCCCAGCCGCGACCACGATGAGGGTGAATATGCCTATAAACCAAGTCTGTCGGGTGCGTTGCTGCATGAGTCTCTCTGGGGTGTGTTATAGCGAGACCTTTCGCTCGCCCTCAAAGGCGACCAGAAAGGCATCGGGAAAGTTGCGGCGCACCGCGGCGAGCTGCTGTTTCGCAGCATCGAGGTCGGTATAGTCGCCAATATAGTAACGGTAAAGTTTCCCCTCTTTGCGTTCGCGCAGGTCGGGGTATAGTTTGTGTAAACGGTGTTGTGAGGCTACGGGCTTGCTCACGGTGGCGACCTGGATGCGGTAACGTCGCCCCTCAGGGGCTGCTCCCTTGCTTGGAGCGGTGAGCTTACTGCCGCTAGGTTTGTTAGCCTTTGTCAACGAGTCTTTGGGGGGCACAGAGTCGACCTTCTTGGGCGCGGGCGGACGCACCACCACCAACGGGGTAGAGGCATGCGAATCCCACTTCTTCTTGTAAGCAACAAAGGCGTTGAAAATAGCCCGCGCAAGCTCCCCTTGCCCCTTGTCTGAAAGGAGGTATTTCTCCTCACGCGGGTTACTCAAAAAGCCGAGCTCTATCAACACCGAGGGCATGCTACTCTTGTAAAGCACCAAGAACCCCGCTTGTTTCACCCCTCGGTCAAAGCGCTGAAGTTGAGTGGTAAATTGACTCTGAATGCCCGTCGCCAACTCTAGACTCTGGTCTAGAAAGACGTTCTGCATGAGAGAGAAGATCATAAACGACTCCGGCGACTTGGGGTCATAACCCTCATACTTGGTCGAATAGTCCGCCTCATACGAGATCACTGAGTTCTCACGCTGCGCCACCTCTAGGTTTGACTTCGAGGTGTGAAGCCCCATCACAAAGGTCTCCGTCCCCACAGCAGCAGCCGAAGGAGCGGCGTTGCAGTGAATAGAGATGAATAGGTCGGCTTTACACTCATTGGCTATCGCCGTGCGTTGATTGAGCTCGATAAACTCGTCGGTCTCGCGCGTAAAGACCGTCTTGAGATCAGGATATGCCTCGCGGATGAGACGCCCCAAGCGGAGGGCTACTGCCAAGGTCACATCCTTCTCTTGCGAGTGCTTCCCCTCTGTGCCAGGGTCTTTGCCACCGTGCCCTGCGTCGATAACGACGGTAGTGAGAAGGTTGTTGGTCACACCACGCTGCGCCGCAGCACTGTCGACAAACAGGCTCGCCGTAAAGGTTAAAAGGAGGGTATAGGTGGCGGTCTTGAGGCGGAAAAACGGCGTGTAGGATGGCATCCGTTACCAATTGAAATTGCACTACCTTTGCCCACCAAAGGGGGTTTCGCTTGTGAACAGCGCAAAGATACGATTATTCTTTCAGCTCTCGCTCTTGCGGCTCGGGTGCTTAGCGCTTGGGGTGGTGGGAAGCTGGGCTGTAACCCACGCACAGCAACTTGACAGCGTCGCTACCCCCAACGCGAGGCAAGACACGACACAACAAGAACCCAAGGCGACCAGCGCTCTCGACGCCAAAATCTCCTCCCACGCCTCCGACTCGATGACCTACGACCTCCGACGCCGGACGGTCTCCCTCCAAGGAAAAGCCAAGCTCGTTTACAAAAGCCAACAGTTTGAGGCTGAGCGCATCGATGTCGACCTTAACGACCGACTGCTCTTTGCTCGAGGCGTAAAAGACTCCGCCGGAAAAACCACCGGCGACCCCATCTTTACCGAAGGGAACGATAAGTATACGATGACCGACATCCGATACAATTTCGTGACCCGCAAGGCGCGCATTACAGGGGTCATCACCACCGTGCAAGAGGGTTACCTCCACGGCGAGGTGATTAAGAAAATGCCCAACGATGTCATCTACGTGGGCGATGGTAAGTTCACCACCTGCGACCTCAAGCACCCACACTTCTACCTCGCACTCACCCGCGCGAAGGTCATCCCCAATGACAAGATCTTTACCGACCTCGCCTATCTCGTCATTGCCGACGTCCCCGCCCCCATCGGCATCCCATTTGGCTTCTTTCCCAACACGAGCAAGCGCTCATCAGGAGTCATCCCCCCCGAGTATGGCGAGGAGCAGACCCGCGGCTTCTTCCTTCGCAACGGGGGCTTTTATCTCGGGCTTAACGACTATTTTGACCTCACCGTCCTCGGTGGCTACTATACACGGGGCTCGTGGGACGCAAGCCTCGCATCCAACTACAAGCTACGCTATAAGTTCTCAGGAAGGCTCGGTTATGCCTACTCCTACATCGCCTCAGGGCAGGAAAATACGCCCGAGCGCTCCATCCACTCCAATTACCGCATTACGTGGACACACACACAAGACCACGCTTGGAATCCCAACTCAACTTTCAACGCCAACGTCACCTTCGGCTCCTCCTCCTACAACCGCTTTAACGCGCGCAACGCCCAAGACTTCCTCTCTAACCAGATTATGTCGTCAGTCGCCTACTCGCGCACCTTCCCAGGCAAACCCTTCAACCTAAGCGTCACTCTCAACCACTCGCAAAACTCGCGAGATAGCATGGTTGACCTCCGCATACCCACCGTCGCCTTCAACGTCCAACGCATTTACCCCTTCAAACGAAAAAACGGGGTGGGCGCGCAGCGATGGTACGAACGCATCGGGATTACCTACAACACCGCCCTCCAAAACTCCGTCCGGGTCAAGGAAAAAGACCTCTTTACTCCCACCATGCAAAAACACCTCCGCAATGGGATGCAACACCGCGCCAACGCCTCTACCTCGTTTACCCTCCTCAAATACATCAACCTCGCGCCCTCAGTGAGTTACAACGAAAACTGGTATATCCAGACCCACCGATACCATTGGGATGCTCTGCAAAAGAAACCCGTCCTCGAC
>CALHZE010000251.1 GCA_938040915.1 uncultured Bacteroidia bacterium
AAAGATCTCCCACATTGCCAAAACCACGGAACGGACTAAACCAATAAAAATGGTGGTTGCCTTAAAGAAACGCGCGGCTAGTCAAAATATTTTACAGAGTCGCCCTAGACACGCCTTTACGCCCCCAATCGCCCACACACCTTATTAAACAATCAAGAAACGCCCCATAGAAACGAATTGTTACACCCCCATCCTCAGCTCGTCGCGCCGCCGAGGCGTGTCCCCGCGACGGGGACTATTTCTTTGCCACCCTTTTCCGCGGCGTCTTTGCTGTCTTTGCCGCCGTACTAGCCGTACGACTCTTTGTCCGCGGGCTTTTTGACTTTTTCGACTCTTTACTTTTTTCCTGTTCTGCCTTTGCATAAGAAAGGAGGTCGGCAAAGGGTACGGCGTTCCCATCCATATCCTTCGGGAGACGGTACATCTTTCCCTCAAACTCAACACAAAGCCCCCAGCGCCCTTTGACGACCTTGAGTTGGTCACTTTCGTCAAACGTACGCACGATGCGTGCCGCCTCCCACGCGCGTTTTGCCTCGATGAGCGCGATAGCCCGCTCCTGATCTATCGTGTAGGGGTCGTCGTCTTTCCCAAGCGACACAAACTTGTCTCTGTAACGGACGTAAGGACCAAAGCGCCCAATAGCGACCGACAACTCCTGCCCCTCAAACTCGCCCACCTTGCGCGGTAGACGGAAAAGTTCGAGAGCTTCCTCTAAAGAGATTGTTTCGAGGAGCTGGTTGGAGCGCAAAGAAGCATAACGGGGCTTTTTCCCCTCCTCATTCCCACCGATTTGAGCGAGAGGACCAAAACGCCCCAGACGCACCACGACAGGCTCGTTGCTCACGGGGTCGACGCCGAGGTAACGCCCCTCGGCAGTGGGTCGCGATTCGTCTTCCATCGCCCGTTCGACCGACTTATGAAAGGGCAAATAAAACTCATAGAGCATCTTTTGCCAATTCTTTTCGCCCGAGGCGATTTGGTCAAACTCCTCTTCCACCTGCGCGGTGAAATTGTACTCTATAAGCTCTGCGAAGCGTTCTTGGAGGTAATCATTGACCACCATCCCGATATCGGATGGGAATAGCTTCTTACGCTCCGCACCGTACTTTTCTGCGATCTGTTCGGTGCGGATGTTGTCACCTTCTAATACCATCCGCCAAATGTTTCGGGTCTGCGCCTCACGACTGTCCTTCATCACATACCCGCGACTGACGATGGTCGCAATGGTAGGCGCATAGGTTGAGGGGCGTCCGATCCCCAAATCCTCGAGTTTTTTCACCAAAGCGGCCTCGGAGTAACGCGGTGGGTGTTGGGTGTAACGTTCCTGCGCAACGGCTTGCTTTAGTTTTACCTGCTGCCCGACCGTTAACTTGGGAAGTCGTTCTGTAATTTCCTCGACATTTTCGTCGTCATTCCCCTCAAGATAGAGTCGCAAGAAACCGTCAAATTGCACCACCTCGCCGGTAGCGACAAATGGGTGAGGCACTCCCTCTGCCCCCACCTCAACGGTCGTGCGGAGGAGGCGCGCCGAGGCCATCTGTGAAGCCAATGCACGGTTTCGAATTAACTCATAGAGTCGCTGTGCCTCGGGCTCCATCCCGACGAGTTCCAAATGGGCATCGACGGGGCGAATCGCCTCGTGGGCTTCCTGTGCCCCTTTGGTCTTGGTGTGATACTGGCGTCGGGTGTAATAGTTGCTCCCATAGCTCTCTTCAATCACGGCTTTTAAGTTGGCGAGGGCTTGGTCAGAGAGGTTGACCGAGTCGGTACGCATGTAGGTAATTTTTCCCGCCTCATAAAGGGCTTGTGCCACTTGCATAGTGCGAGCCGTAGAGAAGCCCAGTTTACGGCTTGCTTCCTGTTGCAAGGTCGAGGTCGTAAATGGGGGTGCTGGGTTGCGCGAGAGTTCCTTTTCTTGGATCGCGCGAACCACAAACTGTGCCCCCACACACGCACGGATGAAAGCCTCGGCCTCTTCCTGCTTTGGCAACCGCTGCAAGACCTCGGCGCGCAAGAGGGGGGAGGTCGCAAAGACCCCCTGCACCCGATAGAAACACTGAGCGTCGTAGGCGTGTATTTCTCGTTCGCGCTCCACCACCAGTCTGACAGCGACCGACTGTACCCGTCCGGCCGAGAGACCTGGCTTTAATTTACGCCACAAAATAGGCGAGACCTCAAAACCGACAAGGCGGTCTAAAACGCGGCGTGCCTGCTGCGCATCGACCAAATTTTGATTGATAGCCCTTGGGTTTTCAAGGGCTTTCAAAATAGCGGTCTTGGTAATCTCGTGAAAGACGATGCGTTGTGTGTGCGCTAAATCTAGGTTAAGGACGGTCGCCAAATGCCACGCGATGGCTTCACCTTCGCGGTCTTCATCAGATGCGAGCCACACCTTGTCGGCGCTCGCTACGGCTTTTTTTAGCTCTGCTACGACGCGGTGTTTATCTTCCGAGACCTCATATTCTGGGAGGAAGTGTTCGCCTTGGATATCCACCCCGAGTTTATGCTTTGAGAGGTCGCGAATATGTCCGAAACTCGAACGGACGTCAAACTCCTTTCCAAGGAATTGCCCTATCGTCTTCGCCTTTGCCGGCGACTCCACTATCACTAAATTCTTCACCAGTACCCCAGATTACACGTACACAATTGCGCGCAAAGAAACAAAGAAAATGTAGAACAGAAGCCCCCCGCCCCAGAAAAGCGCCCTTAGAATGCAAAAAAAGAGTGGCGTGCGACGGTCGCCCGCCACACGCCACTCTCAGTCTAGA
This sequence comes from uncultured Bacteroidia bacterium, assembly GCA_938040915.1. Taxonomy (GTDB): domain Bacteria; phylum Bacteroidota; class Bacteroidia; order Bacteroidales; family CAJPTX01; genus Bacteroides_D. The sequence goes on from CALHZE010000251.1 coordinate 2,769, forward strand.
GAGGCTTGTTCTCTTTATTTTACATCATGCCCCCCATCCCAGGCGCTCCGCCCGCCATCGGGGCAGGGTTCTCTTCCTTGATGTCGACCATGACACACTCGGTGGTCAAGATCATCCCCGCAATAGACGATGCGTTTTCAAGGGCCACACGCGCCACCTTGGTTGGGTCAATGACCCCACTCTCGAGGAGGTTTTCGTAACGATCGGCACGTGCGTTGTAACCGAAGTCTCCCTTACCTTCGCGCACCTTTTCTACCACAACAGCGCCATCCAATCCGGCGTTTGCCACAATCTGGCGTAACGGTTCTTCGATAGCGCGTTGGATGATACGGATACCCGTAGTCTCGTCCTCGTTGTCGCCCTTAAGGTTGGTCAGCGCACTCAACGAACGCACGTAAGCCACGCCCCCACCAGGGATAATCCCTTCTTCCACAGCCGCACGCGTAGCGCTCAAGGCGTCTTCTACGCGGTCTTTCTTCTCTTTCATTTCGACTTCAGAAGCAGCGCCTACGTAGAGGACGGCTACTCCGCCGGCCAACTTGGCCAACCGTTCCTGAAGTTTTTCCTTATCGTAAGAAGAAGTGGTATTCTGCATCTCCGCCTTAATTTGTGCGACGCGGTCGTGGATGTCCTTCGAATCGCCGCCACCGTTCACCAACGTCGTGGTATCTTTGTTGATGGTAGCTTTCTCGCAAGAGCCTAACATGTCCAAGGTAGCTTGCTCCAACTTCAAGCCTTTCTCCTCGCTGATTACCGTACCGCCGGTCAAAATTGCCATATCCTCAACCAATGCCTTTTTGCTCTCACCGAAGCCCGGAGCTTTCACCGCACAAATCTTCAGTTGAGCACGCAGCCGATTGACTACCAAAGTGGTCAACGCTTCGCTATCCACATCTTCCGCTACGATCAGCAACGGACGTCCGCTTTGCACGGCTGGTTCCAAGATAGGAAGCAAGTCTTTCAAATTGGAAATCTTCTTATCGTAGATCAGAATGTACGGATTTTCGAACTGTGTTTCCATCTTTTCCGTATCGGTCA
>CALHZE010000252.1 GCA_938040915.1 uncultured Bacteroidia bacterium
AAGGGGGTTACCGAGGCTGGGGTGCAGCTGGCTACGATGAATAAAAATTTGGCAGCCCTTAATGCGGCACATGATGTGCAGTTGCAGAACATTCAGGCTCGTCTGAAAGCAAATGACGAGGTTAACAAAAAAGTCGAGGATATGTTGCGCCAGATGCTCGAAAAGGCAACGGAGGACACCACGCGTTATAGCAAGTCTGTGAGTCAATTAGCAGATAACGTATCTCGTCTAAACTCTGTTTATGGCAACATGCTCTCTGCTATGGGGACGTTAGCCAACCGTTAATCTTTTTTCTTCGCAAACAGGTGAGGCGCGTCTGTCACATCTCACCGAGGGAAGCTTAGTTTGAACTACACAGAGACAACGAAATTAGTCAGTTATGGGTCACGGAAAAGAAACGCCTCGCCAAAAGATGATCGGTATGATGTACCTCATGCTTACGGCGATGTTGGCTATGAATGTATCTGCCGAACTGTTGAATGCGTTTGCGCTTGTGGACGGGGGGCTTTCTTTTACCACAAAGAATTACGCCGACAAGAATGCCAAGACGATGAACAAGTTCGTCGAAGCAGAGCTTTTGAACCCTCAGAAGGTGACGCCTTGGCGCGAAAAGGCCGAGCAGGTGCACAAGGGGGCGCAGGAGTTGTTCGAGTTTGTGCGCTCTTTGAAGTATAAGATTGTGGAAACCGCAGAGGGGAAAGACAGTCCTGCCTTATTGCCCGATGGTGAGGTCGATAGTCAACAATTGGAGGTGTCGTCTGACACCAATATCCCTGCCCAAATCATGATCTTGGATGGGAACGGTAAGGCGCTCAAAGAAAAACTTATTGCTTATCGCGAACTCTTGTTGAGTTTCCTAGATAAGACGCGTGACGCTGCGCTTATCTCTAATATAGAGCAGATGTTGGCGACCAATAATCCGCCGCCTACTAAAGATGGTATCGAGCACTCGTGGGAGAGTTATCGTTTCGAGCACATCCCGTTGATCGCTACCCTCCCTCAGTTGACAAAGGTGCAGGTCGATGTCTTGAACGCCGAGGCTGATGTCATGTCGTTTTTGCTAAACCGAGTGGATGCGGGCGACTTTAAGTTCAATAAGATTAGCTCGGTGGTGATCCCCAATTCTGACTTCGTATTGCGAGGAGGTGAGTTTAAGGCTGAGATCTTCCTCGCCGCAAGCGATACGACACAGCGCCCGAAAATTTATGTAGGTCCGTATGACTCCGTGCGTAGTGAAGCGGGTGACGAGTGGATTTACACCATGCGCCCCGGACGGGAAAATGATACGATCCCCGTGGCTAGCAACGGGCGTGGTATTTATCGAGCGCCCGCCTCTTCTAATGGGGTTATCTCCTTCGGAGGTCTGATTGAGATTATCGGTCCTGACGGTGTTCCGACGCGTAAACCCTTCCGGCATCGTTATACAGTGGCAGAGCCTTCGGTGGCAGTGAGTGCAAAAAAAATGAATGTGTTCTACCTTGGGGTGGACAACCCCGTTGATGTCTCTGCCGCTGGAGTTAATCCTGACAAGGTGCAGGTCACGATGACAGGAGGGACTATTGTGAAGAAGGGAAATGAATATGTCGCTCGTCCTGCGAAGGAGGGAGTCCCTTGTAAAGTAACGATCTCCGCAGAAGGGAAAGTCCTCAGTACGAAGGAGTTCCGTACCAAAACAGTGCCTGCGCCAAAATCAACAATCTTTGGGATAGACCCCAAGATTACAGAGATTCAGAAAGGGCTGTTGATGGCATCGCAGGGTATGGACGCGAGTCTCGAAGATTTCGATTTCGATATGAAGTTCCAAGTGATCGGTTTCAAAGTGGGGGTTACTGTCGCCGGCTTTTTCTCTGAAAAACCGTCTAATGGCGCTGAGTTCTCGACTGAGCAGAAACAGTTGATGCAGTCCCTTGCTTCTGGTTCACGCCTTACGATTACTGATATTAAGGTTCGTGGGGCGGATGGCAAAGTGCGTACACTCGAACCGAAAGTGTATAAGATTCGCTAGTTTTGATTGGAGTTGTTGACTTTCATGGTTAATTAAGGATTGAATGCAGGTTCGCTTGTTATCTTTATGGGTCTTATTGATTTTACCGTTTGTAGCAGCTGCCCAAAGAGCTGGGGAGCAGGCGACGCTTAAGGTCGAGACCGGCAATTCGGATACGGTTAAGCCCGATACGACGAATATGCCCCCTATCGGCTTCTATGAGCGGACGACGATCCCCGAAAAGATCCGCCCCGTACCCTATACTTTTGTGCGTGAAGCGGATGTCTTATGGTCGAAGATTATTTGGCGTGTGATTGATTTGCGTCAGAAGATAAACTTCCCGCTCTATTACCCGACTAAGGAGATGCGCGATCGTAAGAGCCTTACGCAAGCGCTTTATTACGCGATTCTTAATAAAGAAATTTACGCGTATGACCCCCTCCCAGGGCTAACATCCCCAGGGGATGAGTTTATCAAACGTATGACACTAGAAGAAGTGAAAAACAATGTCTGTACCCCAGCACAAGATATCCAGCAGACGGATATGAGGACGGGGCAAGTCAGGACAGTCCATATCGACGGCGAACCGCGGTGGCGCGAAGTAAAGCAAATGATCGTCAAGGAGGAGTGGTTCTTTGACTCAAAGCGCTCCCTGCTGGAGGTGCGTGTGTTGGGGTTATGTCCCGTAGTAGAATATTTTGAGTTGATGGGAGAAGGGGGAGCCTTGAAACGAGTACCTGCCTTTTGGGTATATTACCCCGAGGCGCGCACTGTGCTGACCCATGTCGCGGTCTTTAACAACAAGAATGACGCGCAAGCGACCTCGTTTGACGACTTGATATTTAAGCGCCGGTTTGATTCTTATATCATCCGTGAAACGAATGAGTATAACAACCGGTCGATTTCTGATTATAAGAAGGGGGGGATTCCTAATATGTTGGAGTCAGAACGTATACATTACGATATCTTCAACACCGAACATGACTTGTGGGAATTCTAGCCTTGGGGGTGAATGATGTAACAGGGGAGGGCTTCGAGGCTCTCCCTTTTTTGTCAGAGGAGTGTCAGAAATATAGAGTTTTTCTTACCTTTGAGTTGGTGGAGTCGATCCGCGCGATCGGCTCGGGGGAAGTGGGGGCGGAATTGCTCGTGTGTGTTATTGTGCTTATGTCAGAAAAAGAAATCTCATGAAAACGTTCCCGTATGTAGAGAGACTCTACCCAAATACACCACCAACAACAGATCCCAGAAAGTTTGACGATGCATGTGAACTCTTTGTGGAAGGAAAAGTGAAAGAGAGCATTCATGCGCAGCTCGATTACTACAACCCGTGGCTTCGTCTCAAGTGTGATGATGATCAGAAGGGGACGGGGCAACCTGTTTGGACAAACCAACCGAAAGGGGGCTGGGCAAATCTCCGTAGGAAGCTCGAGAAACCCGTTTATGGACCAGGACGCCGCTTTACGATCCCTCACGGCTCTTTGATACTCTATTTGGAGATTACGGAGTCAGAATTCCGCCTCCGTATCCCTTTTGTGCGACTCCCGAAAGACTCTTCGCGTGTCATTGCTTTTTTGAGAGAGGTCAATGAGGTCAATTACCTTCTTGACTGGTTTCAACTTGTCTTGCGAGAGGAGGAATTGATCTGCGAGTATTCGTGTCCCCTCCCTGTTGCGAACCCAGACAAAATCTCGCGTATCCTCTCTGAGGCTTGTCTTGAGTTGTGTTATAAGGCCGAAGAGCTTGTGTATCACTTTGGAGGCGAGTGGGTCGAGAAACCTCGTTATCTTCCCTGTCCAGCGTCTGACGTAGAGCGAGTGATAAAGAGTTACCGAGCGCTTTGTGCGTGGTTGGAAGAACGCTTGCTGCAACCCTATGCACACCTGCTTGAGGATTATATTGAGGAGCTCTTTGAGCTCTCGTTTGTCTTATTGCTCTTTTTCACTCGCACGGGTGGTTATCTAGAGCAACGCATCTCGGAAATTTTTGGTAGCTCTCCTGAGCTCTATGAGGAGGGTGAGTCGCGTGGTATTGAGCATTTGAGAAAGATTGTTACTAAGCTACACGCGATTACAGATGATGAATTGCGTAGCTATTTGCATAGGAAACCGCATTTTATCCTACTCTATCAAATATTTTCTTTAGGTGAATTCCAGAACAACGTGAGCCGATATCTGTCGCCTCTCGTGAGCCCATCCTCTTATGAGTCTGAATGCGCTTTTTTGAGTGTGGTTCGTTTGATGTTGCTTCAGAGTGCGCGGCAAGACCTGCCCTCTAAGGTCAATCGTATCATTGATAAGGCGTTGCGTGCTGTCATGGGGGTCGACAGCAGAAAGGCGATCCCCGTCTTATTAAAGGCCTGTAACGACCTATTAGACTTACCTGTGATAGGGAAAGGGGCGTTGCAGGAACGGGTAAAATGGGAGGCATAGTCATGAAGATAAAATTAGATACACTCCCCATTGTCAAGGTGTTGACGGAGGAGGGCTCTGGAACGGGGTTCTATTTTCGCCGTCCCAATTATTTTTTGACCAATCAGCACGTGGTTGATAATGAGAAGGAGATTGCCATAGAAACCCAGCAGAAGCAACGAATGCAGGGGCGCGTAATCCTCGTAAATCAAAACCTAGACTTGGCCCTTTTTACGGTCGCTGGTGACTTGAGTGACTGGACTCCTATGGAGTTTGCCCCGAGTGATTCGTTGGATGTCGGCGACGTAATCTATTCGGTGGGCTTCTCATTAGGAATCCCATTGACGGTCACCGAGGGGATTATTTCAGCCGTCCGTCAGGAGCTTGGGGATAGATATATGATTCAGACGGATGCTGCGATCAATCCGGGGAATTCGGGAGGCCCCCTGCTTAATGATGTGGGGCAGGTGTGTGGGGTCACGTGCAGGAAGATGTTTTTGATGGACAATATGGGGTTCGGTATTATGCTTTCGGACATCCGTAATTTTCTAGAAAGCGCTTCTCTTTTGGAGGACGACGAGCGTTACCACTATCAGTGTCCGTCTTGTGGGCGTGTCATTTCCGACTCTTTGCTCAAATACTGTCCAGAGTGTGGCTTGGTCGTGCCAGAAGACGCCTTCCTTATCGAGGAGAAGACGGACTTTCAGAAGTTCCTTTTAGAAATTCTGAGTCTGGTGGGCTTAAACTCAGAAGAACTGCAGGGAAGCGACGTTTTTGAGTTCCATTATAAGCACCTCAAATGTAGAGGGCGGAGCGGGGAGCGAGGCGTCTTCTTTAAGTCGGTGATTAACAAATTACCGAAACAGGGACACGACGCGCTCTTTAAGTATCTTTTGAGTGCGCCCGTTGCACCTTATCGCCTTGCGGTCAACGATTCTGACATTTCTATGTCATATTTGGTACATTTGCGAGACTTGTTAGACCCAGAATTTCGGACTTTGCGCGTAAAGGAGTTTGCAGAGTTCTTAGATAAGGCCTTCTATATGAGTCAGTTGCTCGCCGATCGGTTCGCTTGTCCTTATCCCAAAATGCACGATGAGGGGACGATGGACGACGAAGAGGAGGATACAGACGCGATGCTCCCCCAGCGATCTTCGATGGCAGAATGCTCGGTGAGCGCAAGCTCGGAATAACCCGTATTACACAGTGATAAGACCGCGTATTTATAGACAATAATGAAAAGGACATACACATACGATGAACGTCTTTTCGCCAACGTGCCGCCATATGACAGCCCGAAGGCGTATGAGAAGAGTCGAGATAAATTTGACCAAGGGGCGTATCTAGAAAGCGTCCATTACCTGTTGGATTCTTTTAACCCGAATGCCCGACTCGAGTATGATAATGAGTTGGAAAGACGACCAGAAAAAAAGTCGTTCTTCAGTCGACTTTTCTCTAGATCGGGAGAAAAAAGCTACGGTCCAGGGCGAAGCTTTACGATTCCCCACGGCGCCTTGAAACTCCATATTTCAATATCCGACGAGCGCTTTGATGTCCATGTACCCTTCCTCGAGTTACCCGATGATGGGCGCGCAATCCCGATGATGCGAACCGCGTGTGAGCTGAACTTGGGGCAGCTCGATACGGTCTTTGTAACCCTGAAGGAAAAGCAATTGCATTTTGACTTCTCGTGCCCTCTCGAATTGGCGCATCCGCGAAAGTTGCGCTATATGTTTCAAGAGCTTTGCGCAGTAGCCAATCGGCATTACTATGAGTTTATTGAGAAGTTTGGCGCAAAGCCCATCGAAGCGCCGCAAATCATCGAGTGCCCGCCGGAAGATGTGACTCGGGTGATCGGGGTGATCCGCCGTACCTCTAAAGAGATCCGAACCGCTGTGCAGGAGTGTGTGGACGAACGGAAGATTGACTCTGCATGGCACGTCTTCTTGGCCGGCTTTCTCAAGTTGAATTATGTCATCCAATCTCAAAGCTCGCTTTATTACACGTTCCGCCGGACACTCCACGAGCTCTCTGACGACGATTTAGATCTACCTCAGACGGTCACGGCTGGCTTGCGATTCCTTGACGAACTCGACGCTAAGTCTGACGACGAGTATCGGGCATTGCTGCACAAGATGCCGATCTTTTGCTCGCTGAAGGGGGGAATCGATCTGGGGGATGTCCGTTCGGACGTCTCTCAAAGCTTAGAATCTGCAATTAAAGACTTTGAGAGCAATGCAGAGGAAGCTTGTTTGAAGTGCCTTTTCCGCATTTATAACATTTACTTCTTTAACGATGTCCCCGAGGAGTGGGATCGGGTACTTGTGCAAACACTACGTCTTTCACAAGACAAACCGTTTGATACGGCGGCTCCCATCTTGTTTAAGGGGCTGAGTGAACTGTCTAAGCGATAACGGGTATCTCAAAAAGGAAGGAACAATATGGCCAATCATATAGATTATACCTCCGTGGTAAAGATTATCACGAGTGACGGCTCCGGATCGGGATTCTTTTTCCGGCGTCCGAATTATTTTATTACCAATTTCCACGTCGTCGAAGGATACCGAGATGTTACCGTCGAACTGCAGGATGAAGAGCGTCTCCGCGCTTCGGTGTTGCTCGTGAGTCAACACTTAGACCTCGCGATTATTCGTGTGGAGGGGGACTTTGAAAAATGGACTCCGTTAGAATTTTGCGAAGAAGACGCATTGCAACTCTCTGACAAGATCGTGGTCGGGGGGTTTGCCTTGGGAAAACCGTTTTCCATAACCGAGGGAGTGGTCTCTTCGCCGCGTCAGAAGGCCGATGGTCGTTATTTGATTCAAACCGATGCGGCTGTAAACCCAGGGAATTCGGGAGGACCGATGTTTAACTCGGAAGGGAAAGTCAGTGCCGTTGTCGTGAGCAAAATTAAGGGTGCCGAGAATGTCGGTTTCGGGATTCCCATTGCCGATGTTAAAAAGGTCTTTAAGGCGTTAGGAGAAATATCAGACGAGGCGCGTTATTACTATCAGTGCCCTGGTTGTGATAAACCACTAATGGATGAAACAGCAAAGTTTTGCCCATCGTGTGGCGCAGATATCCCGCGAGAAGCCTTTAATGAAAAGACCAAGTCAGACTTCACTAAATTGGGCGAAGAAATCATCCGCGCAATAGGCATCGACCCACTTCTTGCGAATAATGGTGATGAGGATTGGAAGTTTTACTACAAGGGGGCTTTAATCCGTGCTTATGATTACGGGCGAAGCTTTATTATCTTCTTGAGCAATATCAATTTGCTACCAAAGCAAGAGCTCCAACCTCTCTTTGAGTATATGCTTTCGAATCCGGTGGCCCCCTACCAGCTGGGGATTCGTGAAAACGATGTGGTACTCTACTCCTGTATCCACTTGACCGATTTGCAGAATGAGAAGCATCGTGACCGGATTATTAAGGAGTTGGCGGCTTTGCCTGAAAAGGCAGCAGAGTTGGACGATTTCTTGAATACGAAGTTCGGGTGTCGTTTCCCGGAACGGAAAGATTCGGTCGAGCAGTCCGCTGAGGCTTAGGCTCGGCTTGTAGACTTGACTGCATTTTAGGGGGAGGGGGTCTTGCTAATGAGAGCCCTCCCCCTGCTTGTGATGAACGGGTAAGCCGGTCGTCAGATAACGACGCATACAGAAAAGCTTTGTAAATTTGCCGCCTAAACTACAAGAGTAGATATGGATATCCGGAATGTGGCGATTATTGCACACGTAGACCATGGGAAGACGACCTTGGTCGATAAGCTTATTTCTTACACGAAAGCTCTCGGACGAGACACACAGTCCGGAAATTTGGATACTAATGAGCTTGAGCGAGAACGCGGGATTACGATCCTGAGTAAGAACGTCTCTATGCACTATGCAGGGTGTAAGATAAACATCATCGACACGCCAGGGCACGCTGATTTCGGGGGAGAGGTCGAGCGTGTGCTCAATATGGCCGATGGGGTGCTCTTGGTTGTGGATGCTTTTGAGGGCACTATGCCACAGACACGTTTTGTCTTGCAAAAGGCGTTAGAGCTCGGCTTGAAACCGATTGTGGTCATAAATAAGGTAGACAAACCCAATTGTCGCCCAGAACAAGTGCAAGAACAAGTCTTCGACTTAATGTTTAGTCTCGGGGCGACGGAGGAGCAGTTAAATTTCCCAACCCTGTATGGGAGTGCTAAGCAAGAGTGGATGTCTACTTCGGCTTCGGAGAAAACGGAAAATATTGAGCCACTGCTCAAAGCGATCGTGCAGTATATACCAGCGCCGGAGGTCGAGGAAGGGTCGTTGCAGTTGCTCATCACCTCTATCGAATATTCCAAGTATGTCGGGCGTATTGCTGTGGGGAAGCTCCGTCGCGGGGTTTTGAAAAAAGATATGCCCATTATGCTCTCCATGCGCGACGGCTCGTTGCGGAGGATGCAGCTGAAAGATCTTTATGTCTTTGAGGGGTTGACTAAGACCCCTGTCGAAGAGGTGCAGCCTGGAGATATTTGTGCGCTTGTCGGACTGGAAGGCTTCGAAATTGGGGGCACCGTTTGTGATGTCAATAACCCAGAACCGCTGCCGGTGTTGAAGGTCGATGAGCCCACGATGAGTATGCTCTTTACTATCAACAATTCGCCGTTCTTTGGCAAAGATGGGAAGTTTGTCACATCGCGTCACTTACGCGAACGTCTCGAGCGAGAGTTAGAGTGGAATCTTGCGCTGCGGGTAGAACCGGGACCGAGTGCCGATTCGTTTATCGTTTATGGGCGAGGGATACTTCATCTTTCTATCCTTATCGAAACGATGCGGCGCGAGGGCTATGAGCTTCAGGTCGGGCAACCTCAGGTGGTGATTAAGGAAATTGACGGGAAGAAGTGCGAACCGATTGAGGTGATGAGGGTGGATCTCCCTACCGAGATGTCTGGCAAAGCGATAGAGCTCGCCACACAGCGCAAGGGTACGTTGATCTCGATGCAAGAGGTTGAAGATCGTACACACATCGAGTTTGAGATCCCGTCGCGTGGTCTTATCGGGCTTCGGAGTCAGCTCCTTACCGCCACAAACGGAGAGGCTATTATGACGCACCTTTTGAAAGGCTTTGAGCCGTATCGCGGCGAAATAGAGGCGCGAACGAATGGGTCGCTGATTGCGTTAGAATCGGGAAAGGCGATCCCGTATGCCGTTGGGAAGTTGCAAGACCGTGGTGTCTTTTTTATCGATCCGCCGGAAGATGTCTATGCCGGAGAAATTGTCGGCGAAAATACTCGCGGTAATGATATTACGGTGAATGTGTGTAAGGAGAAGAAACTCTCGAATATGCGAGCCTCAGGGAGTGACGAAAAAATAATCTTAGCCCCTCCCGTGAAATTCTCTCTTGAAGAAGCTTTAGAGTACATCAGAGAAGATGAGTATGTGGAGATTACGCCTAACGCAATGCGACTTCGGAAGATCGAGCTTGACGAAACCGCGCGCAAACGTCAACAACGAAGCTAGAATCACGCCACAACCGAATACTGACAGAGATTATGCTATCTACTCGCTATGAGCCTACAGAAATAGAGCGTAAGTGGTACGCTTGGTGGTTAGAGAAGAATTTATTCCACTCCGAACCAGATGACCGAAAACCCTACACCGTGGTGATCCCGCCGCCTAATGTGACGGGGATTCTTCACATGGGGCACATGCTGAATAACACCATCCAAGATGTACTGGTGCGTCGGGCTCGTATGCGAGGCCTTAATGCGTGTTGGGTACCAGGGACAGATCACGCCTCAATTGCAACAGAAGCGAAAGTGGTCGAGAAGCTCCGTAAGGAGGGGATTGATAAGCATTCTCTATCTCGCGAAGATTTCCTAAAACATGCTTGGGAGTGGACGCATAAGCACGGAGGTATCATCCTTGAGCAATTGAAACGATTGGGAGCATCGTGTGATTGGCAACGGACCGCCTTCACGATGGACGAGGTGAGGAGTGAGAGTGTGATTCATGTCTTTGTCGATCTTTACCGTAAGGGGTTGATTTATCAAGGCGTCCGTATGGTAAACTGGGATCCGCAAGCTCAGACGGCGCTCAGTGACGAAGAGGTGCTCCATGTGGAAGAGCAGTCTAAGCTCTATTATCTGCGTTACCAGATCGTCGGTAGCCAACGCGCGCTTATTGTGGCAACGACGCGTCCAGAAACGATAATGGGCGATGTGGCGGTATGTGTGAATCCGAATGACGAACGTTATAAGGAACTTTTATCTTGCCGCGTAATTGTCCCGTTGGTGAATCGCGAAGTCCCGATCGTTGCCGATGAGCATGTAGACCCAGCCTTTGGTACAGGGATTCTCAAGATTACGCCGGCGCACGCCATTGACGACTACGAGATCGGCTTGAAGTATAATCTCGAGGTTATTGATACCTTCACCGAACAGGGGACAATCCGAGAAGGGGTTGGGCTCTATGAGGGTATGGATCGTTTCGATGTCCGCAAGCAAATCGTAAAGGATCTTGCTGCGGCAGGGCTATTAGAAAAAGAAGAAGATTATACCCATACCATTGGGATTAGTGAGCGAACGAAGGCGGTCATAGAGCCAAAGTTGTCTACTCAGTGGTTTTTGAAAGTTGAGTCACTTGCCAAGCGAGCTCTCCAAGCCGTGGAAAATGGGGAAATTGAGCTTATGCCATCTCGCTTTGTCGGCGTTTATCGGCATTGGTTAGAGAATTCGCGTGATTGGTGTATTTCGCGTCAGCTTTGGTGGGGGCATCGCATCCCAGCGTGGTATTTGCCGGATGGCAGAGTCGTTATTGCGCATAATGCTGAGGAAGCGCTTGTTGAGGCGCAAAAGCTGCAATCCACGATTCGTCCGGAAGACTTGAAGCAGGACTAGGATGTCTTAGACACGTGGTATAGTTCGTGGTTATGGCCGATGTCGGTGTTTGATGGTATCCTGCATCCCGACAACCCAGACTTCCGGTACTATTACCCCACGACCGATCTTGTGACAGCCCCAGACATCATCTTCTTTTGGGTGGCGCGAATGGTTATGGCTGGGTATGAGTATGTAGGGAAGCGCCCATTCGAACGGGTCTATTTCACAGGAACCGTGAGAGATATGCTACATCGGAAAATGAGCAAATCTCTTGGGAATAGTCCTGATGCGCTGGAACTCATTGATAAGTTCGGCGCGGATGGGGTTCGTTGCGGTATGCTTTTTTGCTCTGCGGCGGGAAATGACTTGATGTTTGAGGAAAAACTCACTGAGCAGGGACGTAACTTTAGTAACAAGATTTGGAATGCCTTTCGTCTCGTCCAAGGGTGGAAGGAAGATTTGGTCGATGCCCCTAATCCGGAACGAGGGCATGCGATAGCGATGTTTGAGGCGCGTATGAACGAAGTGCTCTTGCTCGTCGAAGAGGATATGAAAGATTATCGCCTCTCTGAGGCGTTACTTGAACTCTATCGCCTCTTCTGGGATGACTTCTCTTCGTGGCTTCTCGAGTTGGTAAAACCTCGGGGGGCGCAAAAGATGGATAGAGACTCGCTCAATGCGATAGAGCAGATATTTGATCGTCTCTTGCAGCACCTACATCCTTTTATGCCATTCATTACAGAGGAGCTTTGGCACAATTTGGGCGATGTGACGGCACGAGCTGAGCGGAGCATTATGCAGGAACTCCTCTCTGAACCAATTGCACCCGATTCTTCTTTGCTGGAAGAATTCCAACTTTTGAAGGATCTGGTCAGTGGTGTGAGGGCGTTGCGACAATCGAAGGGACTCTCTTTGAAAGAGCGCCTCCCGTTGTATTATCGTGGTCGTTTTGCTATGACATCTTCTGGAGTGCAGCTTTTAGAGATGCTCGCTTCGGTTGACGTGAAGGGAGATGTGACGGAAATACCTGCCAAGTCTGCCTCCTTTATGGTCGGGCTCTTGGAATGTTTTATTCCGCTTGGTGACAAGCTAGATAACGAGACAGAGAGAGAGAAGACGGAAAAAGAGATCGCGTATTACGAGGGGTTGCGTGCCTTGATTCTTAAGAAGTTAGAGAACCCGAAATTTGTGAATAAAGCGCCTGCTGCGGTGATCGAGGCCGAAAGGAAAAAGTTGGCAGATACGGAGTCTAAGCTCATGGCTCTTCGTGAACAGATTTAAGAAAGCCGCTTCGTATAATGTTTCACCGCATAGTCCTCTCTTCTGTCGACTCTACGAATAAGTATGTCGAAGAGCATATCGAGGAGCTACACCCACCGACGCTCGTCTTTGCCGCACAACAAAAGCGCGGAAAGGGACAGGGGACGAATCGTTGGGATTCGCAGTTAGGCGATGTCACATTTACGCTTTTTTCGGGCTTGGGGGCAATCCAAGTAACATCCTTCTTCTTGATATCGCAAATGGTCTCTTTGGAGATTGTGGAACTATTGGATGAGTTCGGTATTGCGGCACGGATTAAATGGCCTAATGACATCTTGGTCGGCTTGGAAAAAATCTGTGGGATTCTTATTCGTACGCAGGTAGAGGGATCTCTTTTTAAGAGTGCAACAATCGGGATTGGCTTGAATCTCGAAAAGCGCTTTCAGAGCCCGAAACATTATAACCCGCCCGCGACGGCTGTTAAGAACTTCGTGCCTGAGTTCTCGCTGTCGCCTATGCAGGTCAGTGATCGTCTCGCGGAGCGCATCCTGTCGGCAATTGAAGGGTATACCGCAGATAAATCTCAGTCTATCAGGGCTGCCTATTGGGAAAAAATGTTTCGGAATCAAGGGATGCATCCTTTTCTTGTGCGGGGAACGCGCATTTATGCACGCATCACCTCGGTCTGTGACAACGGAGAATTGCATCTCCAAGATGCGCAAGGGAAGGCATATCATTGTTCTTTCAAAGATGTCGGCTTCCTCTTTTGAGAAGTGGTGTTGAAAAGAGTCAGGAGTTGTGTGGGCATATTTGTTTATTCCAATATAATACTATACCTTTGTATGCGTTCTGAGAGCGTTGTCTTGTTTCCTTTCTTGTAGCTCTTAGCGTTTGTTGTTGCTGGTATCATGGCCGAGTGGTTAGGCAGAGGTCTGCAAAACCTCGTACAGCGGTTCGAATCCGCTTGATACCTCTTGCATGAAAGCATGCGGTTTTCTTCTGACGGGAGGGCGGGGGTTACCTGCCCTTTTTTATTAGAAGCCTGTCTATTTTTGAATGGAGCTGTGAGACTAAAAGGGGAGGCTCTTGCTTCATCTTTTTTATCTACCCGACGCCTTGCGTGTGTGCCATTCGTAGCCTTACACCTTTTTAGAATACCAAGATGGATATCGTTATCGTCGGAGTCGGATATGTAGGGCTCGTTACCGGAACGTGTTTTGCTGAATTAGGGAACACGGTTTACTGTGTAGATAAAGATTCAGAGAAAGTCGAACTCCTTTTGCGAGGGGGAATTCCTATTTATGAGCCTCACTTAGCACAACTTGTGGCGCGAAATATGGAGGCGCATCGTCTTTATTTCTCTTCGAGTCTCTCAGAGGTGCTCTTGCATGCGGATGTGCTTTTTATTGCCGTAGGGACGCCAATGTCGCCCGATGGAAGTGCAGATTTGACCGCAGTCTTTGATGTCGCAGCAGAGATTGGCGAACATCTTAGCAAGTATCTTTTGATTGTGAATAAAAGTACCGTCCCTGTGGGGACGGCTGACAAGGTAAGGCAACTTGTTGCCGCAAAACTGGCTCAGCGGGGGGCTTTAGGAGTCACGTTTGACGTTGCCTCTAACCCAGAGTTCTTAAAAGAGGGGGCGGCGATAGATGACTTCATGAAGCCCGATCGTGTCGTCGTCGGTGTCGAATCAGTAAAGGCGCGCGATATTATGACTCGGCTTTATAAGCCTATGTTGTTGAACAATTTCCGTGTCCTTTTTATGGACGTCCGTTCGGCAGAGATGACAAAGTATGCAGCTAACGCTATGCTCGCCACTCGTATTAGTTTTATGAACGAGTTGGCAAATCTTTGTGAACGCGTCGGAGCGGATATCTCTTTTGTCCGAAATGGTATAGGCTCAGATTCGCGGATAGGGAATCGATTCCTTTATGCAGGGTGTGGCTACGGAGGCTCGTGTCTACCCAAAGATGTGCGGGCGCTTGAGAGTACCGCAAAGGAGAATGGACTTCGTTTTCGTCTTTTAGAGGCAGTGCAACAGGTTAACGACCATCAAAAGACCAGACTCTTCGCTAAATTTGAAGACTATTTTGCGGGTAACATCTCGGGACGTCGTGTCGCTGTTTGGGGGTTGGCTTTTAAGCCGGGGACAGATGATATGAGAGAAGCCCCCTCGCTTACGCTGATTCAGCAACTCGTAACGGCTGGATGTCAGGTGCAGGTGTATGACCCAGTCGCGATGCCCGTGGCGCGTAAAATTTTAGGTGATTCGGTGGTTTATGGGCATGATATCTATGATACGGCGACGGGCGTTAGTGCTATTTTTCACGTTACGGAGTGGAAGGAATACCGGATGCCAGATTGGCAACGTCTAGCCTCATCGGTCACAGTACCGTTGCTGATCGATGGACGAAATGTGTTTGAGGCTGGTGATGTCGCGCCATTCCACTATTTGCATATCGGTTAACGCCACTTATGGTCGCATTTAACCATACACGTTTCTCTCTCTAGGGCATGCGCATGTTTTTGTCGAATAACATGCACCGCGAAGGATGACTCATTGATTCGACTCCTAGTTAAGGAGAACAAACGTTCTTTAGAACGCACTCTTTTTCTAGACTGTTAATTTTGCCGCCCCCTGTTGGGTGCGTCCGGAGCGTTTTATATCTTTGCTTTACAAAGTCGGTACGTCTCTTGTTTATGCAATAGATACACAACACTTTAGTCGTTTGTGTGTGACAGTAAAAAGAAAATGTGTCATGTTGCTGAAGAATGTCTCTCTTGCGACTAAGGTCGTCGGTCTAACAACCCTAGCCGCTACGTTTGTGGCGGGGTTACTCTTGGTTATTCTCTATGTGACCTCTATGGACGCTGGTAATAAGGCAGCAAAGGCTCGCATAGAGTATTTGGGACAGGATGTCTCTTTTGAACTGGGGCTTAAAGTAAGTCGAGGAGTGAATCTTGCGTATGTCATTTCGCGTATGCTCTCGACAGAGCAGCAGAAGGGGCATCAGCGCGAGGATCTGATTAACTATTGCGAGAGTGCGTTACACTTCTATCCAGATATTTTGGGGGTCGTGCTTGCTTTTGAACCTGATGGCTTTGATGGGGAGGATGCGGCGCATATCGGTGAAAGAGGCTCTAATTTTCAGGGACGTTTTGTCCCCCTTATCTCTCGCTCGGCAGATGGTAAATCTATCCATGTAGATACGGCTCAAAATTACCGGTTAGACACTCCAGACTCGTGGTATTTCAATCCGAAGCGGGATCAACGGACCTATGTTACTGAGCCTTATAGCGCCGTGATTGACGGGCGAATGCGTACCATGTTTACTGCGAGTGTCCCAGTGATTTACCAAGGGAATTTCCGTGGTGTGGTGGAAGTCGATATTGAGTTAGACAAAGTAACGCAGTGGATTTCGAATCTTGAACTCTTGGGAGGAAAGGTGCGCACTACGATTTTTACTCCTCAACGGAAGTTACTCACGTCTTCTAAACCAATAAATGAGGAGATCGAGCTCCCAGAGGTAGAGTCTACGCCCGATCTTTCGGAGGAGGAAGAGGTGGAGATACGAGAAAGTAAAGCGGTTTATCATGAGAAGAATGGCGTGATGACGCTTTATACGCCGCTCTATTTCGGATCGAGTCGTTACCCCGTAATCTTGTCAGTGTCGGTACTTCGGAAAGAGATTCTTAAGTCTCTATATAATGCCGTGGCGTTTTCAATACTCATCACACTAGTATTGGCGATATTCTTTACAACATTTTTCGCCGTACTCGTCTCGCGCCTGATTCGACCGTTAACGGTTATTACAAGGGAAATTATGCGTATCTCGCAAGGCGATCTTACGGTAGAGTCGATTCGTGTCGGTTCGCGTATGGATGAGGTTGGGCGTATCGCGCTTTACTTTAACGATATGGCGGCGAAGTTGCGCTCTATGATAGCCGAAATCCAATCTTCGACAGAACGGATGACAAGTACGAGCACACAGATACAGAGCTCTTCGGAGGCTGTCGCAAATTCTGCGGCGAATGAGGCCGCATCGACTCAGGAAATACAAGCGCAGTGCTCTAGTATTTTGGATATCTATAATTCGGATCGTAACGAATTAAACGAGGCGTATTCGCTTGTAGATCAAATTACAGCGAGTATCGTGGGCTTGACAAATGGCGTCAATGAGACGCACGATCGTCTCAACGACATTGTTAAGTATGAGAAAAAACTTATCGGCATTGCACAACAGACGAATATCTTAGCGTTGAATGCAGCTGTCGAAGCAGCTCGAGCTGGCGAGCATGGTCG
This sequence comes from uncultured Bacteroidia bacterium, assembly GCA_938040915.1. GTDB lineage: Bacteria > Bacteroidota > Bacteroidia > Bacteroidales > CAJPTX01 > Bacteroides_D. The sequence goes on from CALHZE010000252.1 coordinate 16,815, forward strand.
CGGTTTTGCCGTAGTCGCAGGTGAGGTGCGGACCTTGGCGGAACAAAGTGCAGAAATAGTGAAGAATGTTACGGATTTAGGACAGAGTTCGATGCAGGCTTCGCAGGAGACGATCGCATCGATGGGAGAGCTTCAGCGGATGATGGGGGGGATTCTCGTGAGTGTTACTGCCTTGAATGATAACGGAGAGCGCATCCTTGATTTCTTGCAGCAGATTACGACGGCGGTTACTTCGTTAAGTGATACCGCTCAAGAAAATGCTGCTGTCGCCGAAGAGTTGGCGGCGGGAGGACAGACGCTAACCGATCATGCGGAGTTACTCCTCGCAGAGGTGGAAAAGTTTAAGGTGCAGTAGGCGCTTGGTCTTTTGGCTTTTCAGAGCGCTCCCCTTAATGTTTTGGGGAGCGCTCTTTTTCTTACCGTTGGTAAAAACGCTCTAAGACACGTAGGCTACAGAAATCTTCCAATAGTGGATTGAAGAATTGAGCGCAATATGTATTGGCGTTTTCTATGATCGTATTTGCCTCTGCTGGGTGCGCTAGGTAATAGCGCAGCTGTTCTTCGAGGTCTGCATAGTCGGCACGGATCTCGATGTAGTGTTCGCCACCTCTCAGCCGTCCCTCCATAAACCATGTCTCTATGGTCGGGCGCGGCATTACGGCTATGGAGTGAGACGACATAATCCATTTGAGATTGGTTGCTACGTCGTTCCCTTGCAAACTTAAGATGAATTTGTAGTCGAGGTGTTGAGGTATTGTCTTTTTAGGACGATGCCATTCGGGGCGTCCTATCCCGTTTTTTCCGACATCGCCTAATTCGCATAGGGGATGCCCGAAATACCTGTCAAAGAACGCGTAACGGTGTTGTTGATAGATCGCCCCCATCCCGATAAGCCGGTCTTGTTTCTCTTCCCACCTCTTCTTGTCGCGAACCCATACAAAATGTCGCGCTTTATCCATATTCAGCAAGACACTGTTCTTATTGTCTGAGGTGATTGGACGGCTTTTGACAAGGGAAGGAATGGATGGGATAGCGGTTACATCCCCAAAAAGGAAGTCTATCGGGAGCGTCGCAGCACAAAAGCGAGCATACTCGTAGGTATCAAAGTAATAAGCCTTGGGGGACTTCGGGTGACGGAGGTCGCCTATGACGTGAGTTTTTGAAAAGGGGAGACCGACTAAGGAGGCGCAATAGTACCTAGCTCGCTCCTCGGCAAGAGCGAGTTGTGTCGTAGAGAGCTGAGATGCTAAGTCGCGAAGTTGAGATGAAAGCGTCTTTTTCGTCGGAAAGACGCTGTACCAGTACCCGCGGAGATAGTAAGGGAGTTTGCTCCTTTTGAGAATTCGTTTTTGCATGTCGTAGTTCCTTGTCTAAACAAAAGTAGAACAAACTCGGGTAAGTAGATCTTGAGTTGCCTCTCCTTGTGGAAAAATGCTGAACCGATACTCTTTTAGCTAAACATTTGGTAGTGTGGATTATTGTGTTTACCTTTGTGATTGTTTATTATAGCCAAGTGTACAGTTTACGATGCCGACAATACAACAGTTAGTGAGAAAAGGTCGTACGGTTTTAGAGACGACAAGTAAAGCACCTGCGTTAGATGCTTGCCCCCAGCGTCATGGGGTTTGTGTACGTGTATATACGACGACACCCAAGAAGCCGAATTCTGCGATGCGTAAGGTCGCTCGTGTGAAATTGTGTAACGGTAAGGAAGTGAATGCGTATATCCCAGGAGAAGGACATAATTTGCAGGAACACTCGATTGTATTAGTTCGTGGTGGTCGTGTGAAGGATTTGCCAGGGGTACGTTATCACTTGGTGCGAGGCACGCGTGATGCGTCGGGTGTAGAAGCTCGTCGTCAACGTCGTTCGAAGTATGGCGCTAAGCGTCCGAAGAAATAAGTCTGTTGAGAGGAAAGTTTTTTTACAATGAGAAAGAGTAAGCCAAAAAAGCGAGTATTGTTACCAGATCCTACCTATTCAGACGTAGAGGTAACTCGTTTTGTCAATCATTTGATGTATGATGGCAAGAAGAGTATTGCGTTCGGGATTTTCTACGAAGCAATCGATCTGGTTAATGAGAAGATGACTGTTGAAGGCAAGTCTGCGTTGGATATTTGGCGGGAGGCGCTTTTGCGCGTAACTCCTCAGCTGGAGGTTCGTAGTCGCCGTGTTGGGGGGACGAACTTGCAGGTACCGCAGGAAGTTCGCCCAGAGCGTAAGGTTAGCTTGGCTATGAAAAATTTGATCGCGGCTGCACGCAAACGCTCGGGGCACAGTATGAGTGAAAAGCTCGCAGCCGAAATTATGGCGGCATATAATGGTGAAGGACAGGCGTATCGTCGTATGGAGGAACTCCATAGAATGGCGGAAGCTAATAAGGCCTTCGCGCATTTTAGACGATAGTTTTGTTTTTAGGTAGGCTTGTTTAGTGTGAAGGTCAGATGGCTAGGGATTTATCTTTGACTCGTAACGTGGGGGTTATGGCGCATATTGATGCGGGTAAAACCACCGTTTCTGAGCGTATGTTGTTCCTCTCTGGTAAAATTCATAAGATAGGGGAGACGCATGACGGAAACTCCACGATGGACTCTGATAAGCAGGAGCGGGAACGTGGGATTACGATTGCTTCTGCCGCAACAACGTTTTATTGGAACTGTGCGGGGAAGCAGTTTCAGTATAATTTGATTGATACGCCAGGGCACGTAGACTTCGCGGTCGAGGTCGAACGTTGTCTGCGTGTGCTTGATGGCGCTATTGCTGTCTTCTGCGCTGTTGGTGGGGTGCAGCCTCAAAGTGAGTCTGTGTGGCGTCAGTCGGAACGTTATGGGGTGCCCAAGATCGCATTTGTTAACAAAATGGATCGTAATGGGGCTAACTTCCAGAACGTGGTCTCTCAGATGGCGGATCGCTTACATGTCGTTCCTTGCCCTATCTTCCTTCCTATTGGTCATGAGTCCTCGTTTCGTGGCGTGATTAACGTGATTACGGGGAAGGCTTTTGAGTGGACTCCGAATCCCGATCCTAAGGGGTATCCGATTATGCAGAGTTGTGACATTCCTCAGGATATGTTAGAGGAAGTGAAGGCAGCGCGTTATCATCTCATGGAGTCTATTGCCGTGGCAGACGATGAGTTCATGATGAAGTTCCTCGATGCTACCGATTCGATTACGGAAGAGGAGATTATTCGTGTGACGCGCAAGGCGACGCTCGAACGCAAGATCATCCCTGTCTTGTGTGGTTCTGCAAAGCAGGATATCGGGGTTGAGTGTCTGATGGATGCTGTGAGTCTTTATCTTCCTAGTCCGTTGGATCGCGGTGTCCTAGAGGCGATGAATGCCGATAACCCTGAGGAAAAGGAAACACGCGAGATCTCTCCCAACGAAGCCTTTAGTGGTCTTGTCTTTAAGATCATACAAGGGGATCACGGATCTTTGGTCTTTGTGCGAGTATATAGTGGACAGTTGCATCCGGGGGACACGATTTATAATATGCGTTCCCGTCAGAAAGTCCGTGTGAGTCGTCTTGCTCAGCTGAATGCGGCAAAACAGATTAGCATAGATTTCTGTGACGCGGGTGATATCTGTGCGTTGATTGGTGTTAAGGATTTGAAGACGGGCGATACGCTTTGTGATGAAAAGCGGAAGCTTCTGCTCTCTGCAATAAACTTCCCTGAGCCGGTTATTAAGCAGGCGGTTGAGGCAAAGTCACAATCGGATGTCGCTCTGTTGGAAAAGGGGTTGCAGATTATTGCAGAAGAGGATCCTTCCTTCAAGTTCTATACCGATGAAGAGAGTGGGCAGACAATTATCGCCGGTATGGGTGAGTTGCATCTTGAGGTGCGTATGACGGAATTAGACGAGCGCTTTGGTCTAAAGGTGAATCTCGGTGCGCCTCAAGTTTCTTACCGTGAAGCGATTACCACTACGGTAAATCACCGTTCTGTTTATAAGAAGCAAACGGGGGGGCGTGGTAAGTTTGCCGATATCATCTTCGACATGTCGCCGGCTGACGACGGAGTTGAGGGATTGCAGTTTATTAACGAAGTTACTGGAGGGAATATTCCGAAGGAATTTATACCATCAGTACAGAAGGGTTTTGAGTCTGCTCTGAAGAATGGTCCTCTTGCTGGCTATGAGATGTCAAGTCTTAAGGTCGTTTTGAAGGATGGTTCGTTCCACCCAGTAGACTCTGACCAAATCTCGTTTGAGTTGTGTGCACGTCAGGCTTTCCGTGAGGCTTGTGAAAAAGCAAACCCTGTTTTGCTTGAGCCTATGATGAAGTTGACTGTCACGACTCCGGATGAGTATGTGGGGGATATTCAGGGAGATATCAACAAGCGGCGTGGGATGATTGTGAATGTTGCGGGCGAGATGAATGCGCAAGACATTACGAGTATGGTGCCGCTAGCCAATCTCTTTGGTTACATCACCGTGTTACGTACTCTTAGTCAAGGTCGTGCTTACTCTACTATGGAGTTTGACCATTTTGAGCCTTTGCCTGAGGGGTTAGCTAAGGAAGTGATAGAGAAAAGAAATGCTGCGAAGAGCGGCAAGAAGTAAATAGGTGTTTTTCGATGAGTAACGAAAAGATTCGTATCAAATTAAGTTCGTACGATCATAACCTGTTAGACAGCGCAGTGGAACGTATTGTGAAAACTGTGAAGTTGTCAGGCGCTGTGGTTTGCGGACCGATACCGTTGCCGACACATCGTCGGATCTTTACGGTAAATCGTTCGACGTTTGTAAACAAGAAGTCGCGGGAGCAGTTCCGTCTTGACTCTTACAAGCGTTTGTTGGATGTTTACAACCATGGGACACAGACCGTTAGTGCGCTCATGAAGTTGGAACTTCCTAGTGGTGTTTCTGTCAAGATTGAGGTAAAGTAAGGGGGGAAGATGGCAGGAATTATTGGTAGAAAGGTGGGTATGACTTCGGTTTTCGATGCCGAGGGGCATAATATCCCATGTACGGTCATTGAGGCGGGACCGTGTGTTGTGACACAGGTTCGGACTCTCGAGAATGATGGATATGTTGCTTTGCAGCTAGGCTTTGCAGAAAAGAAAGAGAAGAACACAACGAAGGCTCTCTTGGGGCATTTTGCTAAGGCGAATACAACTCCGAAGCGTTGTCTTGTCGAATTCAAGGATTGGGACAAAGACTATCAGTTAGGAGATGTGATTAGCTTGGGAGAGCTTTTCGAAGGCGTCGAGTGGGTCGATATCCAAGGAGTGTCTAAGGGTAAAGGTTTTCAAGGCGTGGTAAAGCGTCATGGTTTTGCCGGCGTCGGAGAAATTACTCACGGTCAGCATAACCGTCAACGTGCTCCGGGTTCTGTAGGAGCGTCTTCTTATCCGAGTCGAGTTTTCCCAGGCTTGCGTATGGCGGGACAAACAGGAGGCAATAAGGTAACGGTATCGAATTTGCGCGTCATTCGTATTATTCCAGAATCGAATCTTTTGTTGGTAAAAGGGTCGATCCCCGGTGCAAAGGGCTCGTATGTTATCATCAATAAGTAGTTAGGGGGTGCTGTCAATGGATTTGAAAGTTTTGAATAAGGCAGGGCAGCCCACTAGCAACGTGGTGACATTGCCAGATTCTATATTCGGCGTGGCGGAGAATAACCATATCCTTTATATGGCTGTCCGTCAATTCCTTGCGAACCAACGTCAGGGTACGCATAAGTCTAAGGAGCGTAGTGAGCTTTCAGGTAGTACTCGGAAGTTGAAGCGTCAGAAGGGGACAGGGGGCGCGCGAGCAGGGGATATCAATTCTCCTTTGTTCAAGGGAGGAGCGCGGGTTTTTGGTCCTCGTCCTCGTGATTATCGTTTTAAGTTGAATAAGCAGGAAAAGGATCTTGCGCGTCGTTGTGCTTTGAGTAACCGTGCGCAGAACAATGCGGTTCTTGTGGTAGAAGATCTCTCCTTCGAGAAACCAAGTACTAAGGAATTTGTGCAGTTGTGTAAAAATCTGGGTATCTCGACAAAGCGCTCGCTTTTCTTGCTCCCAGAAGCTGATTCTTTTGTATCTTTGTCGGCAAGAAATTTGGGTCTCGTGCGGGTGATGCCGGTTGATTTGCTTAATGCTTACCGTGTTTTGGAAGCTCAGGTAGTTGTTATGACGGTGAGTGCTTTGGGAGAGTTGTCATCTTGTTTTGCTAAAGAGGAGTCGGTAGAGGGAAATGAGTAAGTTGGGTAGTATTTTGATACGTCCTGTCATTTCAGAGAAGATGACAAAGCAGGCAGAGCGTCTGCATCAGTATGCGTTTATCGTATCGATGAAGGCGAATCGTATCGAGATTGCTAAGGCGATAGAGGATTTTTATGGCGTACGTGTTGAGTCTGTGAATACGCTGCGTTATGCAGGTAAGTTGCGCGCTCGTAGTGCACGTCAAGTGCCGGTCATCGGTCGTACCGCGAATTTCAAGAAAGCGATCGTGACGATTCACAAGGACGATACAATTGATTTCTTTAGTAACATTTAGGGATGGCTGTTCGTAAGTTAAAACCGGTTACGCCCGGTCAACGTCACCGCAGTGTAAGTAGCTTTGCAGAGATTACGACGAGTCGTCCGGAAAAGTCTTTGCTTGCTCCCATTAAGAGCTCTGGGGGACGTAATAATACAGGGAAGATGACTATGCGCCATATTGGCGGAGGTCATAAGAGACGTTATCGTATCATCGATTTTTGCCGTGAACGGGATGGGGTGAATGCGACGGTGAAAACGATTGAATATGACCCGAATCGTTCGGCACGTATTGCGCTCGTATGTTACCCTGATGGTGAGAAGCGTTATATCGTTGCACCTAATGGGTTGCAGGTTGGGCAGAAAATCTTGTCGGGACGAGGGGTAGATCCTGAGGTTGGGAATACTCTTTACTTGTCTGATATTCCGCTCGGGACATCTATCCATAATGTAGAATTGCGACCTGGGGCAGGGGCAGCACTTGTGCGTAGTGCAGGAACTGTGGCTGTCTTGTTGGCAAGGGAAGGGAAGTATGCAACGTTGCGTATGCCGAGTGGTGAGATCCGGAGGATCTTGTTGACTTGTAAGGCTACTATTGGGCAGGTTTCGAACGTTGAACATAACTTGGAAAAGGCTGGTAAGGCAGGTCGTAGTCGTTGGTTGGGGATACGTCCGCATACTCGAGGTGTCGCGATGAACCCAGTAGATCACCCCATGGGTGGTGGTGAAGGAAAGGCGTCGGGGGGACATCCTCGTTCGAGAAAGGGTCTTTTGGCTAAGGGTTATAAGACTCGTAAGATGAAGAAACCGTCGTCTCGTTTCATTGTCGAGCGTCGTAAGAGTGGTAATGGCAAGAAGGCTTAATTAGTTTAGAAAATGAGTCGTTCGATAAAGAAAGGGGCTTTTATTGCTTACAAGCTGGAGCGTCGCATCTTGGCGATGAATGAGAAGAATGTTAAGCAGGCAATAAAGACTTGGTCTCGAGCATCTATGATCTCTCCGGATTTTGTGGGACATACGATTAGTGTGCACAACGGGAATAAGTTTATCCCTGTCTACATTACAGAGAATATGGTAGGACACAAGCTCGGAGAGTTTGCTCCTACACGTACGTTCCGCGGACATGCCGGAAATAAGAAGGGCAAATAAGTCGAGGGGAAGGGGTTTATAAATGGGAAATAGAAAAGCGTTATCTGCTCAACGCAGAGCTGAGGCTAATAAGGAGCGGAGTTTTGCTATTTTGCGTAATTGTCCTTTGTCGCCTCGGAAGGTGCGTCTTGTAGCTGATATGATTCGGGGTGTCGAGGTGAACCGAGCGTTAGGTTTGCTTCGTTATTCGACGATGGGGAGTGCGCCACGTGTAGAGAAACTTCTTGTTTCTGCTCTGGCGAATTGGGGCGTGAAGAACCCAGGTAAGGATGTTGATAGTGAAGAACTCGTGGTGCGGACGATCATGGTTGACGAAGGGCGTACGCTCAAGAGGATTCGTCCTCGTGCCCAAGGGCGTGCTAACAGGATCTTGAAGCGTTCCTGCCACGTTACGTTAGAGGTCGGAGCGCCTATTAACGAATCTAAGAATACGCGTGTGTCCGTAGAGGCTAATGTAGAAACAGGGAAGTAGGAGATGGGACAAAAGGTAAATCCGATCGGTAATCGTTTAGGGATTATTAAGGGTTGGGATTCTAGTTGGTACGGGGGGAATGATTATGCGGCCAACTTGGCTCAAGATGCCAAGATTCGTCATTATCTCCGTGAGCGTTTCGACAAGTCTGGTGTTTCAAAGATTGTGATAGAGCGTACTCTTAAGCTTGTGACTGTCACGATTCATACGGCGCGCCCAGGCTCTATCATTGGTCGTGGTGGGCAGGAAGTAGATTCGTTGCGAGGCGAGTTGAGTAAGCTTACCAAAAAAGCACTGAATGATGTGCAGGTTAATATCTTCGAGGTGAAACGTCCGGAGTTGGATGCTTATCTCGTAGCGAAAAATATTGCTCATCAGTTGGAAGGTCGCGCTTCGTTCCGTCGTGCGATGAAGATGGCAGTGGCGGCAACTATGCGTGCAGGAGCTGAGGGGATTAAGGTACAGATCGCTGGTCGTGTCGGTGGAGCAGAAATGGCGCGTACTGAAACGGTAAAGGAGGGGCGTATTCCTCTTCATACATTCCGAGCAGATATTGATTATGCGCTCGCGGAAGCAGCAACAAAGGTTGGTATCATCGGGGTGAAGGTTTGGATTTTCCGTGGTGAAGTGTATGGACGTCGCGATTTGTCTCCTAATTTTGGAGTGAATTCACAGGCAGGATCTCAGAATCGTGGTTCTCGTGGAGGACGTTCGGATAATAATCGCAGGTCAGGGAATCGATCTGGACGTGGTGAACGTTAATACTTGGAGCGAGAAAAATGTTACAACCGAAGAAAACGAAGTTTAGGAAGCAGCAAAAGGGGCGTATGAAGGGACTCGCGCATCGCGGTCATCAGCTCGCTTTTGGCTCTTTCGGGATTAAGACATTACAACAAGCCTGGTTGACAGGACGTCAAATAGAAGCAGCTCGTCAAGCAGTTACGCGTTATATGAAGCGTGAAGGGCAAATTTGGATTCGTGTGTTTCCTGATAAGCCTATTACGAGTAAGCCGGCGGAAGTCCGAATGGGGAAAGGGAAGGGGGCGCCGGAAGGTTTTGTAGCCCCTGTGACTCCAGGTCGTATCATTATCGAAGCGGATGGAGTGCCCTTAGAAGTAGCAAGAGAAGCACTACGCTTAGCAGCTCAGAAGTTACCCGTGGTAACTAAGTTTGTGGTTCGTAGAGATTTTACAGAGAACAGTGAGGTGTTTGTACGATGAAGTCTAAAGAAATTTTGGAGATCCCCTTAAACGAGTTAGCCGAGCGGATCGAGAGTGAGCGGGCTCGCTTAGATCGTTTACGGATGACGCATGCGGTGACGCCGTTGGAGAATCCTATGGAGTTACGGGCTTGTCGTCGTACGATAGCTCGCATGCTCACGATTCAGGCAGAGCGTCAGCGTCTTGAAAAGACAGAGAAGTAGAGGGAGTTTAGTAATGGCAGTAGAGTTAGTACGTAATCTGCGCAAGGAACGTCAGGGAGTCGTTGTGAGCAACAAAATGGAGAAAACCATCGTCGTTGCTATCGAACGGCGAGTACGTCATCCGAAGTATGGTAAATTCGTAAAACGAACCACAAAGTTGTATGCTCATGATCCTGAGAATACTTGCAATGTGGGAGATGTTGTACGGATTATGGAGACGCGTCCATTGAGTAAGACGAAATGTTGGCGTCTTGTGGAAATAATAGAAAGAGCTAAATAGCGATGATTCAACAGGAAACGCGGCTGGCGGTCGCCGATAATAGTGGGGCTAAGGAGGTGTTGTGTATTCGCGTATTGGGGGGTACAAAGCGTCGTTATGCTTCTTTGGGGGATAAGATCGTTGTCAGTGTAAAGAGTGCAATCCCGAAAGGGAATGTTAAGAAGGGGGATGTCTTTAAGGCTGTCGTGGTTCGTGTTACGAAAGAGGTAAGACGTCAGGATGGTTCTTACATCCGTTTTGATGAGAATGCGTGTGTCCTTTTGAACAAGTCAAAGGAAGAAATGATTGGCACGCGTATCTTTGGACCTGTTGCTCGCGAATTGCGCGAGAATTACGCAAAGTTAGTATCTTTAGCTCCTGAAGTTTTGTAGTAAATTTGTGAGAGTGAATGAAGAGCCTTTTGAATGAGAAAAAACGCAAAACACGCATCCGTAAGGGAGACGTCGTGTGCGTGATTTCTGGGAGCTATAGGAATCGGAGAGGGCGTGTTTTGCAGGTTTTTCCGAATGAGGAGCGTGCCATTGTTGAAGGAGTTAATATGGTAACGCATCATGACAAACCATCTGCTCAAAACACGCAAGGAGGAATTGTGAAGCGCGAGGCGTCGATCCATATCTCAAATCTATCTCTGATAGACCCAGACAGTGGTAAGCCGACACGTATTGGACGTCGTCGTGATGATAGCGGCAAGTTGATTCGTTATTCTAAGAAGTCCAATAAGGAGATCCGTTAATGAGGTATATTCCTACATTGAGTCGTCGTTACTCAGAGGAGATCGTGCCTAAAATGATGAAGGATTTTGGGTACAAGAGTGTGATGCAGGTTCCGCGCTTGGTTAAGATTGTCTTGAATCAAGGTGTAAAAGGTGCTACTGATGACAAGAAGCTTGTCGAGCAAGCTCAAGGGGATTTGAGTAACATCGCTGGACAACACGCAGTTATTACAAGAGCAAAGAAGGATATCAATGCATTCAAGGTTCGTCGTAATATGCCTATCGGGACGATGGTCACGTTGCGGCGGGAGCGGATGTATGAGTTCTTAGACAGGTTGATTAACGTCTCCTTACCGCGTATTCGCGATTTTCAAGGTGTGCCGGAACGTATGGATGGACGTGGTAACTATACACTTGGAATTGCAGAGCAGATTCTTTTCCCCGAGATCGATATTGACAAGATCGCTAAACTCATGGGGATTGAGATTACATTTGTGACTAGTGCGAACAGTGATGAGGAAGGGTTAGCTCTTTTACGGGAGTTTGGTATTCCTTTTAAAACGAAGAAAAGTTAATATGGCAAAGGAGTCTATGAAGGCGCGTGAAGTGAAACGCGCGCGTTTGGTTGCTCGATATGCAGAGAAGCGCAAGCGACTAGTGGAAGCGAACGATAGTGTTGGACTTCAGAAGTTGCCGAGAAATTCGAGTGCAACTCGATTGCACAATCGTTGTAGCATGAGTGGGCGACCGCGCGGTTACATGCGTCAATTTGGTATTAGCCGTATTACATTTCGTGAGATGGCTTCGCAGGGGTTGATTCCGGGTGTAAAGAAAGCAAGTTGGTAGATATTAAGAGGGATAATAATGGTTACAGATTCCATCGCAGACTACTTGACTCGCATTCGTAACGCGGTGCGGGCAGGTCATCGGGTTGTAGAGATTCCATCTTCTAAGATAAAACTGAGTATTACTCATATATTGTATACTCAGGGTTTTATTTTGAATTACAAGTATGAGGAAGATGGGCGACAGGGGATGATTAAGATCGCTCTAAAAATAGACCCTCGGTCGCGAGTTAATGCAATAAAGAATTTGCATCGTGTGAGTCGTTCAGGGTTGCGTCATTATGCGGGGGTAGAAAAGTTGCCTCGCGTTTTGAATAATATGGGGATTGCTATAATCTCTACCTCGCAAGGTGTAATGACAGATAAGGAGGCGCGTAAGCGTGGTATTGGAGGGGAAGTCCTCTGTATTGTGTATTAGTTTTTCGACAGTTTAGAGAAGGTTATATAGATGTCTCGTATCGGAAATAAGCCTGTAAACTTGCCCAGCGGCGTTACCGTGACGGTTGGTAAAGACAATGTGGTAAGCGTGAAAGGTCCTTTAGGAGAGTTGAAGCAGCCAGTAGATCCAGATATTACAGTGCACGTAGAGGGATCGCAGATTCTTCTTACGCGTCCTTCTGAACAGAAGCGGCATCGTTCGTTGCATGGCTTGTATCGCGCCCTCATATACAACATGGTGTATGGGGTTTCTAAAGGGTGGGAAACTCAACAAGAACTTATTGGCGTCGGTTTTAAGGCGGAGGTACAGGGGAATGTACTTCAGATGAGTTTGGGTTTCTCTCATGACATTCATTTTATGATGCCTCCACAAGTAACGGTGGAAGCCAAGCAAGAAAAGCGTGGTAACCCGATTGTTACCTTCCGTTCGCCGGACAAACAGCTGCTTGGTATGGTTGCCGCCAAGTTGCGTTCTATTCGTCCGCCAGAGCCTTATAAGGGCAAGGGGATTCGTTTCATCGGTGAAGAGATTCGTCGCAAGGCAGGTAAGAAGGCTCAGTCGAAATAGTAAACTTTGATTCGGAATGTCATCGTTAAAGACCGCGCGTAGATTGCGCATCAAGCATAGAGCTCGTTTGAAGATTTCGGGAACGGGAAGTGTTCCGCGTATGAGTGTCTTCCGTAGCAATAGCCAAATATATGTACAGTTCATCGACGATGTGAAAGGGGTTACTTTGGCAGCAGCCTCTTCTCGTTGTAAAGAAGTTGTGGAGCGTGGACGACTTTCTGGGATAGAACAGGCCTCGGCTGTTGGAGCTCTTGCGGCTAAAGTCGCGATAGCTAAGGGGATTAAGTCCGTTGTTTTTGATCGTAATGGTTATTTATACCATGGTCGCGTTAAAGCTCTTGCAGAGTCGGCACGTGAATCAGGTTTAGATTTTTAATGTGGATATAGATGTCTGTCGAGAGTAATGTAAGAATCCGAGCTACAGATCTAGATTTGAAGGATCGTGTGGTTTCTATTAGCCGTGTGACAAAGGTTACTAAGGGGGGGCGTACGGCGAGTTTCTCTGCTGTTGTTGTTGTCGGAGATGAGAACGGAGTTGTCGGTTATGGTCTTGGTAAGGCTAATGAAGTCTCTGTTGCGATAGCAAAAGCGATAGAGAGTGCTAAGAAGAATCTGTTTAGAATTCCGATTCTTAATGGCACAATCCCACATGAACAGACGGCTCGTTATGGCGGATCGCGTGTTATGATACGTCCTGCTTCTCCTGGTACCGGAGTTACCGCAGGGGGAGCAATGCGAGCTGTTTTGGAGAGTGTCGGCATTCATAATGTCTTGGCTAAAAGCCGCGGTTCTTCTAACCCACATAACTTAGTGAAGGCAACTATGGCAGCTTTGCTGGAGTTACGTGATGCTTATCAGATAAGTCGTCAGCGGGGTGTTGAGTTGACGAAAGTCTTTAATGGTTAATAGGGGGGAGGAGAGTCAGATGTCGAAAATTCGTATTACACAAGTTCGTAGCGTTGTTGGGGCTACTAAGCGTCAACGTATGACATTGCGAACGCTAGGGCTTCGTCGTATTCATCAGACTGTCGAATTAGATTCTTCTGAGAGTGTCTCTGGGGCTATTCGTAAGGTGAACCATTTGGTAGAGATTGAGACGTTGTAATTGGAAAGGTAGAGATGACAATTTTACGGATAGATAGTTTGCACCCCAATGAGGGAGCTGTACGTTCTAACAAACGTAAGGGGCGTGGACAAGGATCGGGATATGGAGGAACCTCTACGCGTGGTCATAAGGGGGCTAAGTCAAGGTCTGGTTACGCAAGTAAGCAGGGTTTTGAGGGTGGTCAAATGCCTCTCCAACGTCGGTTACCAAAGTTCGGTTTTACGAACCCGTTTCGTGTGGTGTATCGGATCTTTAATCTCTCGGATCTGCAGTCCTTGGCAGAGTCGTTTGCGGTAACGGAGATTACGCCGGAGTTCTTGCGTTCTGTGGGGTATCTTGGTCAGAATGAGAGTGTTAAGATTCTTGCTGGAGGGGAGTTGAATTTAAGTCTCAATGTTACGGCTCATGCCTTTTCTAAGAAGGCTGAGGAAATTATTAAGTCCCGAAGTGGGATTGTTAATAAAGAATAGATTGTAATGAGACGTTTTATAGAGACGCTCAAAAATATCTATCGTATAGAGGATTTGCGTAAGCGCATCCTCTATACGTTGGGTATTTTGCTTGTATATCGTTTGGGTAGTTTTGTCGTACTGCCAGGGATAGATCCGTCACAATTGGGGGCACTCCGTCGTCAAACGGAAGACGGTGTGCTCGGTCTATTGGATATGTTCTCTGGTGGTGCTTTTAGTCACGCCTCTATTTTTGCATTGGGGATTATGCCCTACATCTCAGCATCGATTGTGGTGCAGTTGTTGGGGATGGCGATCCCTTATTTTCAGAGATTGCAGAAAGAGGGGGAAAGTGGTCATCGGAAGATAAATCAGATTACGCGTTATCTTACGGTTGCTATTTTGATTTTGCAAGCTCCAGGTTACCTCGCCAATTTACATTTCCAGTTGCCTGATACTGCTTTTGCTCTTAAGGGGATATATTTCACTGTGACTTCTACGATCATCCTGATTGCGGGAACTATGTTTGTTATGTGGTTAGGAGAACGCATTACGGAAAAAGGGATTGGGAATGGTATCTCTCTCATTATTATGATCGGGATTATTGCTCGGCTTCCTTTTGCTTTTACGGCAGAGTTCTTCAATAGAGCAGAAGAAATGGCTGGAGGCTTGGTGATGTTCTTGGTGGAAATGATTGTCCTATTTATCGTTTTCATGTTCTCTATTTTGCTGGTGCAGGGAACACGTCGGATTCCAGTACAATATGCAAAGCGTTTGGTCGGTAATCGGCAGTTTGGGGGGGCGCGTCAGTATATACCTCTCAAGGTAAATGCCGCTGGGGTTATGCCCATTATTTTCGCACAGGCGTTGATGATTCTTCCTGCTATGTTTTTCCGAGGAGAAAATACTACGGGTATCGCGGCTGTCTTTTCTGATATTACGGGGTTCTGGTACAATTTCGTCTTAGCTATTTTGATTATTGTGTTCACATATCTCTATACGGCGATCACAATTAATCCTAATCAGATGGCGGAAGATATGAAGCGTAATGGTGGTTTTATTCCTGGGATTAAGCCAGGGCGGGCTACTATAAATTTCTTGTATGAGATTACTTCAAGAATTACGTTGCCAGGTTCTGTATTTTTGGCAATAATTGCGATCCTTCCTTCTTTTGCTGTGATGTTTAGTGTTGATACCCAATTTGCCCAGTTTTATGGAGGTACTTCTCTATTGATTCTTGTCGGTGTGGTGCTTGATACATTACAACAGATAGAGAGCCATCTTTTGATGCGCCATTATGATGGGCTTATGAAGCATGGACGGGTCAGTGGACGATAGGGGATAATCTCTTTTCTTGTCTTGTAAAAAGTTATTATCTTTGCCTTCAATTGGAGAGTTGCTCTTCGAGCAATGGTTCGATTATGCGATCTGTATACACCAAAACTGTTCAAGAAATAGGTTTTCTTCGGGAAAATAATCAGTTGGTTGCTGATACGCTTGCGTATATGGCAACACTAGTAGAACCTGGAGTGCGAACGGATATGTTAGATGCAAAGGCAGAAGAGTATATTCGTGATCATGGAGCGTTACCTGGTTTTAAAGGGTATGACGGTTTCCCGTTTACGTTATGTATTTCTGTCAATGACGTTGTTGTTCATGGCTTTCCTGGGGATTATGTCTTAAAGGAGGGAGATATCGTTTCTATTGATTGTGGAACGTTGATGCATGGATTCTATGGAGATTCTGCTTATACGTTTGCGGTAGGGGAAATTTCTCAGGAGAACAAGGCGCTCTTGCGTACGACTCGAGAAAGTTTGGATTTAGCGATTCAAAAGATAGAAACGGGGTGGAGAATCGGGGATATCGGGGCAACCATACAAGACTATGCAGAGTCTCGAGGTTATGGGATAGTCCGAGAAATGGTAGGGCATGGCTTGGGGCGTGATATGCATGAAGAGCCTGAAGTCCCTAATTATGGGCGTCGTGGTCATGGTAAACTCATCATTCCTAACTTGGTTTTGTGTATAGAGCCGATGGTAACGATGGGGCGGAGAAATATCTTCGTAGATAGAGATGGTTGGACTGTGCGTACTGTTGATCGGAAGAATGCCGCTCATTTTGAGAAGGCTATTTTTATCCGACAGGATGGAAAGGCAGAGGAATTGACTTCTTATGTAGGCATAGAAGCTAAGCTGAAGGAGAAGGGTTTTTGGATTAGTTAGGGAACGGTATGGTAAAACAAGCTACGATCGTAAAGGAAGGAGAGGTCATCGAATCGCTCTCAAATGCGCGTTTCCGAGTGCGTTTGGATAACGGTCTGATTGTTATGGCGCAGGTCTCTGGAAAAATGAGAATCCGTTATATCAAGATCGTAACAGGTGATTTGGTAAAGGTTGAGTTTTCTCCCTACAATCTTACGTTGGGTAGAATAATAGTTCGAGAAAAAAGGAGTGAGGCATGAAAGTACGTACATCTGTGAAGAAACGTAGTAGCGATTGCAAGTTAGTTCGTCGTAAAGGGCGTTTGTATGTGATTTGTAAGAAGAATCCAAAGTACAAACAGCGTCAGGGTAAATAGGGAGTTGAGTAATTTAGAAGTAGAATGGCGCGTATAGTGGGTGTGGATTTACCTAGAAATAAGCGAGGGGAATTTGCTCTAACTTATATTTATGGTATTGGTCGGAGTCGAGCTCGACAGATTTTGCAACAGGCGTCTATAGATCCTAGTATTAAGGTGCAGGATTGGACGGATGAGAATGTGGCAGATATCCGTAGTGTTATCGGAGAAAAGTTCACTGTAGAAGGGGAATTGCGGGCAGAAGTTCAGATGAACATTAAGAGATTGATGGACATCGGGTGTTACCGAGGAATTCGGCATCGTCTGGGGCTTCCTGTGAGAGGTCAGGGGACGAAGAATAATGCTCGTACTCGTAAGGGGAAACGGAAAACCGTTTCGAATAAGAAGAATGCACCTAAATAGTAAGTGATGGTAAAAAAGGGAGGAGTTACGCGTCGTCGTCGCGTACACGTAGAAGCGGAAGGGCAAGCTCATATCCATTCTTCGTTTAACAACATTATCGTAACGTTGGCTAACACGAATGGTGATGTGATTTCTTGGTCTTCTTCTGGAAAAAGTAAGTTCCGCGGTTCTAAAAAGAATACACCTTATGCAGCGCAAGTCTCTGCTGCGGATTGTGCTAAAGTCGCTTACGATCTAGGACTTCGCCGTGTTACGGTTTATGTTAAGGGACCTGGGAATGGGCGTGAAGCGGCGATAAGGACTATACATCAAGCTGGGATCGCTATTCAAGAGATTCGTGATGTAACGCCATTACCTCACAATGGGTGTCGTCCGCCTAAGCGTCGTCGCGCTTAATTTTATAAACTAGCGAATCTATTTGAACGATAATGGCACGATATACAGGACCTACAACGAAGATTGCTCGTCGTTTTGGAGAACCTATTTTTGGCTCGGATAAGTCTTATGAAAAGAAGTCTTATCCTCCGGGAATGCATGGAAAGAATAAGAAACGGCGCAAAGTTTCTGAGTATGGAACTCAGTTGGCTGAGAAACAGAAGGCTAAGTTTACGTATGGCTTACTAGAGCGTCAGTTTGCGAATCTTTTTGAAAGAGCATCGCGTCGCAAGGGTGTTACGGGCGAAATCTTGCTCCAGTTATTGGAGTCGCGTTTGGATAACGTTGTATACCGTCTCGGTATAGCTCCCACAAGAGCGGCGGCGCGCCAGCTTGTAACACATTGTCATATTGTTGTGAATGGGAGTGTGGTTAATATCCCCTCTTATACTCTTTGCCCATCAGATTTGATTGGAGTGCGAGAAAAATCAAAATCTCTTCAGGTGATTGTGGACTCGTTGGCTTCTGGTCGTCGTAATGCTTATTCTTGGCTTGAGTGGGATGAGCGGGCAATGGTTGGGAAGTTTTTGAATGTTCCGGCGCGGGAGGATATTCCAGAAAATATCAAGGAACAGTTGATTGTGGAATTGTATTCTAAGTAGAATTGCAATAATGGCGATATTGGATTTTCAACGACCAGATCGGGTTATTATGTTGGATGGGGGAGACGCTCATTTAGGGCGTTTCGAGTTCCGTCCATTAGAGCCCACGTATGGTATCACTATTGGGAATGCCCTGCGTCGCATATTGCTTAATTCGCTTGAGGGATATGCTATATCCTGGGTTAGAATAGAAGGGGTTGATCATGAGTTCTCTACCATCAGCGGTGTCGTAGAAGATGTCACGCAGATAATATTGAATCTGAAGAAAGTCCGCTTTGGGGTTGTTGATAGTGGGTATACTGGCGGGAGTGTTACTATTCCTGTTTCTGGACAGACGGAGTTTTTGGCGGGGGTTATGAATGATTATTTGACAGGGGTGCAGGTATTGAATCCTGAGCTTGTTATTTGTCATATGACTCCTCAAACGTCTCTTGTCTTGCAGGTAAATATTCAGAAGGGGAGAGGTTATGTGCCTGCTGACGAAAATTATCAAGGTAAACCTCCGTTTGGGGTAATACCGATTGATGGTATCTATACTCCTATTCGGAATGTTAAGTATATGGTGGAGAATTATCGTGTCGAGCAAAAAACAGACTACGAGAAACTTTCTTTGGAGATTGAGACTGATGGGAGTATTGCACCTAAAGATGCTCTTAAAGAGGCAGCTGTTATCTTGATAGAGCATTTTCAACTCTTTTCAGATGAGAAGATTGAGCGAACAACGTCTGATGTCTCTAACACGGATGTCTTGTCTGATGAACAGTTGAAGCAACAGGAGTTATTGAATACTCAGTTGTCTGATTTAGGGCTTTCTGTGAGAGCGCTTAACTGTTTAAAGGCGGCGGAAGTGTATACTTTAGGTGAGTTGGCGGGGTTTAGTAAGACTGAGTTGTTGAAATTTAGGAACTTTGGACGTAAGTCATTGTCTGAATTGGAGGATCTTTTGAAAGCGCATAACTTGAGTTTCGCTGAAGATGAAGAGAAAATAAAGGAGTAAGAGATGAGACATAGTAGGAGGTTTAATCATTTGGGGCGGACTAGTGCGCATCGCGAGCTTATGTTGTCTAATATGGCTGTTTCGTTGATTTTGCATAAACGGATCGAGACAACGGTGGCTAAAGCTAAGGCGTTGAGAGTATATGTTGAGCCGATTTTAACTCGTGCCAAATTGGATTCGACGCATGCGCGCAGAGTGGCTTTTGCGGATTTACGGGATAAGTATGCGGTAAAGGAACTATTCTCGAACATCTCCCAGAAAATCGCAAATCGTCCGGGAGGATATACGCGTATTGTTCGTATTGGGCAACGACTCGGTGATGGAGCTGAAATTTGTTTGATGGAGCTGGTTGATTTCAATGAGCTTTATACACAGAAAAAAGGTACAAAAAAACAGACTTCGCGCCGTACGCGTCGTTCATCAAAGGTTCAGAAAGTCGATGAGGCAAACAATGTGGAGGCATAGTCTTGTTAACTTCTAGTTTTATAGGCGGAGAAATTTTGGTTTCTCCGTTTTTTTGTAAAGAAGCTGTGGATTGTCGCCATCATTCTTTTTACTGTCTATTGAGATTGAAGCGATCATATGCCTTTGTGATTTAAGTAAAAAAAGTTAGTTTTGTGAAGAATTTACGCTTTATACGATGAAAAACCTTTTTCTCTTTCTCCTCTTTTTCTATTCTCTGTCGTTTTTATATGCAGAGGATGATTGGCATAACGAAAATGGAGTGTATTATCATTTGGATAAAGAAAAGAAAGAAGCTTCATTTAGTTTGGGAAGTGACTATTTACCGCAGGAGGTTATGATAGTCCCAGAAAGAATATCCCATGATGGCGTCGAATATAAAGTGGTGCGTATGGACGAAATCTCTTCTATACGTAATGTTCGGGAAATTAGGATTCCTTCCTCCGTTCGCGAGATAAAGAGAATTCATAAGATGCCGCTCCTCAAAAAAGTTGTGCTTGCTCATGACGCGCCAGTGAGTATATTTGAGAACTGTCCTTTTGAGGATTTAGAGGAGCTCGTCTTCGAGGGAGGAGAATTAGATAATTTTACCCGAATCGGTAATATACTCTATAGTAAGGATCTTAAAACGATATATGATATTACTCCATTTAATGTGCAGTGTTTTTTTATTCCCCGTCAAGTGGAACAGTTATACCTTAACATAGGGGAGGAGAAGTGTAAGAAATTGGAGCTTGTTTTACACAAAAATGTCCGTAATGTATATGTCAATGATGAATTGAATAAACACTTTGGACGTTTTTATTTCATTACTCCTTTGGATGACGCCGGTGATGAATCGAATTTCTTTTGGAGTTTGTATAAATCAGAGTACCGCGCACGTTTAGTCTACAATCTTGGGCTAGAACGACTAGAAGGATTACCTTTCAATCAAAAGAAGTTTTTGAGGAATTCTCTTTCGCTTGAGCCTTTCCCATATTATCTAAATCCAGCCTTTTCCTCTGATGTAAAGCAATTAGAACTTTGTTTTATAGAAAAGAAGGGGGGAGCAGATGCGCATTTTGAAACGATTACGGAAAGTGGGAAACAATATCTCCTTAAGTGGTCATTGCTCCCTGTGAATGTGCGAGCTATTCCTAAGGAAGGGAAGCGTATTGTGGGGTATATCTCTTTTAATGACACGATCGTCGGCGATACATGCACAATTCTTAATTGTTTTTCGAACCAATCCTTAAAAGTGCTTTCTGCAGAAGAGGGCGAACTCATTAATGGGATTGATTATCGTTTATCGCAGGATCAGAAGACGCTGATCTCTTGGCGTTCTTCTGCATTATTTGAGGACTTACGAAAGAGTCTTTTACTACAAGATGTCGAAAAGATCTCTCGTAATGCTATTGTGTTAAATGAGCGTTGTGAAGAACTATTCTTGCCTAATAAAACACTCTCTTTAGAGTCGTTCTTTGTGAAAAAGGACGCCGCTGTGAAAAAGCTTGCTCTTTCTCCGTTGATGACATCGTTATCACAAGATGCGCTCTTGACACTACCACTTCTGAAATCTCTTTACATACCAGGTACAGCGCGCATGGAGAGTGATATGCTTGATCGAGCGCTGGTTCGACAACGTGCTCATCTAAAGCATATTTATGTAGATGAGGAGAATCTTGTTGCTTGGAAAGATAAGTTTTTAGATCATCCCCTTTCTTCTTATTTGACGCCCGTACCCAAAGAGGTAAATCTTACTAATATCGCGACGGATAAAGTGGAGATTGTTGTAAAAGATCTTACGCGGGATAGGGAATTCATTCTAAATCAAGAGCATCCTTCGTTGTCTCTTCCGAGAACAACTCATACTAGATTGCAATGGAAATCCCTTCCTAGTTACGCCATTCAGCAACCGATCGTGAATGAGACTGCGTTGGATACGGATGCATATGAGTCGTTTCTTTTAGAAAACTTAGATTTATCGAGTCGTGGAGAAGTTATAAAGCACTCTATAGAGATTGCCAAATCTAGTGGAGGAAGGATAAGTTTGTTCACGGAGCAGGGAGCTGAATTAGAAGCAAAGTCTGTAATTAATGTATTGCGAGGAACTAGAATTCGAGTACATGTAGAACCATATGATGGGTATATTTTCCGGACGTGTTCGATAAACGGGACTGTTTATCAAGAGAATGAGATGGATATAACCGTTGGTTCTAATGTAAGTATAGTGGCAACATTCTATCGACCGAAAACATTAGTCCAACTTTCACTCCCATCACGGAGCTCGATCTCGTTTACTGATGTTCATGGAACTCTCCTGTTACCAGAGCACATTTATAGGAATGATGTCATTTATGTCCAACGTCCCCTCCTTCCAGATGGTATGAAAATTGACCGTCTGGAAGTCAATGGGGTAACTGTAACAACGTTTCCATATCAAGTCCGAGTGCAGGAAGAATTAAAGGTCGCATTAACTATAATGCCCCTCCTGCATACGATAACACTAACTCCTAAGGCTAGTAAGTATCTTAGAATTACCTCGGAGGATGGGGTTGTACTTTCGACTGAAGATAAGATTGTCGATCAGACGAAATGTCAGGTCTCGTATGCAGGTTTGCCGTTTGAACGATTAGAAAAATGCATCATAAATACTCTGGAATATCCAGCGACTGTATTACCTCTTGCTTTTACAGTAGATAGAGATTTGAGTATCGATGTCGTGGTAAGAGAAGTAACTTGTCGCGTCTTCTTGACATTTCCTCAACAATGTTCTGTCTTTATCGGAGAACAAGAAATTACCTCTTCTCCCTACGAGTATGTTGGAAAATATATGGACGAGTTGAAGATTCGCGCCGTACCTAAGGATAGATATTGTGTAAAAGAGTACAATCTGAATGGAAGTCGATATTTAGGTAACGAATTGACGTATCGCTTAACGGAAGATGCCAATCTTATGTTCTATGCTTCCCCGAATTTTGTCTCGCTTTCTACATTGGTTGATGGCAATGGACAAATTTTAATAGAGAGGAAGGAGAAGCTAGGAGACGCTGCCGTAAGGCTTGTCGCTAGTGGAACGTCCGTGAAAGTCACGCCAGTTCCAGCTAAGAACTATTATTGTGAGAGCCTCATTATAAATGGCGTATTGCAGGACTCCGTCGTAGTGGAGTTTCAGCCTCTTGTAGATTCGGAGATCCGAGCGGTCTTCAAACCATACATTTGGGAATATCGTGACGGCTATGCTGTTTGTGAGAAGATTAACCAAATTTCTAAGGGACTTAACTCTGTTCAGAAACTCACGATTGTAGAGGATGGTCGTTTTGACATTGTGCCTTGCGCTTTTGCAACGGATGGTGTTTTAGAGGAGTTGCGCTTAGAAAAGGGAGTTTACAGTGTTGGAGATTCTGCTTTTTATCATTCTACATTAAGAGCAGTTTACCTAGGTAAGGATGTTAATAGTGTTGGGACAAGAGCGTTTTCATCCTGTTCTAACTTGTCTTTAGTAGAGATCGAGCAGAGAGATCCTACACTTTTGCATTTCTCAAAAGACGCTTTCAGTAGTGTGAAAAGGAAACCATTTTTGAGAGTTCCCAATGGGACATCAGAAGCGTTTGAGAAAAGTGGAAACTATAAAAAGTTTATTATCGTCGAACGTACTATTCAATGTACAATAGAAGGTTCATTCTTTACAGCGAATGACGTGTTGCCGATTGAGTTCTCAGAATGCGGGGAAAGTGCTAAACAGGATACTTTACTAAATAAGGGAACGTGTACCTTTTTAGGAGGTACATGTCTATATTTTACCAAGAAAAAGCTAAAAACTAAAGGGGTGGAGTTGCTTGTTAATGGTCAGAAAAGGAATTTCCCAAGCTCGATTGACCTTACCCAACCGGTCACCATTACGCTCAATTTGACGGATGACAAGTCAGATGGAAATAATGATGGTGACGAAGGTGAACAATCGGGAGAAGGGGAGGGAGATAAGAACAATAATAATAATAACAATAATAACAACAATAAGAATAATAAGGACGATACCACTACAGGTATCTTTGAACAATTAGGCGATCCGAAGTCGTTGTGGGTTCATCCAAATCCGACAACTGGTTTTTTGGTATTGCCAGACTTCCTCCCCTCTGGGACAATATATCAGCTGGTAAATCTTACAGGGCAAGTGCTACAACGTGATTTCTTGCCGCCTTCGAAGGTACTTGATGTGCAGATGTTACGTCCTGGTTTGTATATTGTGTGCGTATTCTTGGATGAGCACAACTATACCGCAAAGTTCGTAAAGCTCTAGTAGACTAGCTTTTTGTAACGATTTCTCTTTTAACCCTCTCCGTCACAGGAGGGGGATTTTTTATCTCCTTATGCGATCTTCGCGTCTCAATTCTTCTATGCTTTTCTTCTTAGCGCTACAACGAGTCTCTAAAGCCAAAAGAACGGATTCCACAAGAACGATTTGAGGAAATAGACAACCTTTAACGACGCGTAACCCGCAGGGCATCTCTTCTTGAAGTCAATCGACATCTTAACTGGGATGACGGACGAAGGGGGCTCGTTCGGAGGTACTCAAAAGATAAGAATGCGACTCCCGCTCATGATAATATGCCTTTGTTCAAAAGCTTACGCCAATTACTTACTTCTATTGCTATAGCTTGCTACTTACCAATCCTGAAGTCCGATTATATTCGCTCATCATGCGCTTTTTCGTGCTGCGCGCTCCTTTTTTTCTTTCTCCTATCCCTGCATAGCCAGAATAGCCGTTTCAATACTCTACGAGGCTGAAAACTACCATGACGTTGAAAACCCCCTATTCGACTCGTTTTCTCGCGTTGCTAATACCTAGCTTGTGTAATTTGGGGAGTTAAAAAGAAGTGAGACGCACCCTTTCGGTGCGTCTCACTTTTACTACAGTTTTCTGTTTTCCACAATCCCTCTCAACCTAGTGGGAGGGGGGAAACTCCGTCATTAGCCACCGGACTAAATAGAGACGTTGTATCGCGTTAAGCATTTGTCGTTACGTTAGCCGAGCGCCGAATCCCCCAATGAAGTGTCTGTTCATACTGTCGCCACATCGCCGCATAACGTCCTCCTTGCGCTACAAGCGATTCGTGTGTACCCCGCTCGCAGATTTCACCGCCATCCACATAGAAGATCTGATCTGCATTGACTATCGTGCTTAGCCGGTGGGCGATCACCATCACCGTTTTCCCTTTTATCAAGTGGGAAAAAGCTTCTAAGATTTTCCCCTCATTCTCTGGGTCTGAAAAAGCGGTTGCTTCGTCCAAAAGGATTATGGGTGCATCCTTCAGTATCGCGCGAGCTAAGGCTAACCGTTGCTGTTCACCCCCCGAAAGGTAAGTTCCCCCCTCGCCGACAAGGGTCTGATAGCCTTGCGGAAGCGCCGTGATGAATTCGTGACACTGAGCCGCTTTTGCCGCCGCCTCAACTTGAGCGAAGCTTGCCGTTTTGTTTCCCATACGGATGTTTTCCTCTATCGTATCAAAGAAGAGCGGGTTGTCTTGAAAGACAAACGAAATGCGCTTCATGAGTTCTGCCATTGGGATGTTGCGAATCGGCACGCCGCCTATCTTAATTTGCCCCTCAAGTACATCCCAAAAACGTGCAGTAAGCATCGCAATAGTCGATTTTCCTGCCCCAGACGGTCCCACAAAAGCTGAAATCGTTGCCGGCTTGGCGTTAAAAGATACGTTATTCAGGACTTTCTTTGCCTCGTAGGCGAAAGATACTCCTTCGAAGGAAATCGTCGAATCTGACGGCGTTTGCGGTGTTTCTGTCTCCTCCAACTCAGGCTCGTCTAAGATGGCGTCTATTTCTGCCACCCCAAGGCTATTTTGGTTAAATAAAGAGCCGACCCACATAATCTTCAATAGCGGGAAAAGAACACCCACCGAAAAAACTAAAAAGAGTAAGACCTCGGGCAATAGCGACGTGTAGGCGTCTGTGTGCATTAACAGATATGCTCCCACGGGCATGACAAAAAGCAGAGGCGAGAGAAGAATCGCATGAAAGCCTACGTAGGTGCTCCGGTATTCGTGGTTCATTTGTGTGGCGAACTTCCGAAACTCTGTTACGTTGTCGTTGAGTTGGTGGTAGGCTTTGGTCGAGCGAGTGAATATCTTCACGACTTGGATACCGCGGATGTATTCGACTAGCGAGGCATTGACTTCCCCATTTACGCGAAGCCAGCCATCCATATAGCGTTTTACACGTCCGCTGCCATACATCTTTGCCATGAAAAGGAGGGAAACTAATACCACCCCGAGGATAATGAGCGCCAACAACCAGTTGACAAAGAACATATAGGCGAAAAGCAGAAAGGGAAAAATGAGCGCCGTTACCGTATCAGGTAAGTTGTGAGCAATAAAGAGCTCGATGCGCTCCACGTCCTCGGTCATAATCTTCTTTATCTTACCCGTCGCGTGCTTGGTGAAGAACCCCATCGGGAGGCGCGCTAGTTTCTGGGCGAGTTGGATGCGAATTTGGTACAAGATGTTAAACGCCGCCAAGTGAGATAACATCAGTGAGAGAAACCCCGTAATTACGCTCAGCACAAACGATCCCAACATTACCCAACACCAATACCAAATCTCGCCAGCATTGGCCTCTGCGGGAGCAGCAGCGTGCGCGACCAACTCGGCTAAGATTTTATAGATCGCCACAAAGGGGACAAACTGTGCTACGGTGGTGAGCGTCCCTAAAGCAATAGCGCCTATGAGGTACAATTTCTTGCGTCCCGCGATTTCTAGCAAGCGCGGCAACCCTGTTTTACGTTGTCCTGTCTTCATCTCTCTAATCCGCTAATAACCCGCTATTTCCTCCCTCAAATTTCCAGCCCTTCGTGCGCTGTTGCTCATCCCAAAGGTGACGATAAACCCCTTCCGTTTCTGCCAAGAGCGCTTCGTGTGTCCCCTGTTGCGCTAAACGACCGTGGTCTAACACATAGATACAGTCTGCTTCGCGTACGGTCCAGAGCCGATGCGCAATGACCACCACTGTCTTTTCCTGCACGAGTTGTGATATGGCGTCCTGAATATGTACCTCGTTCTCAGGATCTAACGATGCCGTAGCTTCGTCAAGCAACACTATTGGTGCATTCTTGAGTATTGCCCGCGCGATCGAGATACGTTGCTTTTCGCCGCCAGAAAGCGTATTTCCTCCCTCGCCGACCTCCGTCTCATAGCCGTTGGGCAACCCCATGATGAAGTCGTGACACTGTGCCAACCGAGCTGCTCGCTCGACCTCGGCATCCGTCGCATCCTCTCGCCCCATCAATATGTTGTTTTTCACCGTGTCCTTAAACAAGTAAACATCTTGGAAAACAACCGCTACCTGCGAAAGGAGGGCATCCAGCGTATAGTCTCGTAAGTCGCGCCCCCCGAGAAATATCGCCCCCGACGTCGGATCCCAAAAACGCGCTAGAAGGCGCGTTAAAGTCGTCTTGCCAGACCCAGACGGTCCTACTAACGCAACAAAACTTTTGGAGGGAATATGAAGCGAAATATCCTCCAATACGGGCTTTTCATTGTAACTGAAAGAAACGTTGCGAAACTCAATCTCGGTCGAGGTCACTTCCCGCACCTCGCCCTCTGCTTGTGGAGACACTTGCATCAGGTTATATATACGGTCAGAGCTCAAGGAAAGGAACTGCACCAGTGCATTAAACTCAAAAGCCTCAATGAGCGGCGCATAGATCCCTAACCCTCCCAGTAGAAAGATGACATAGTAGAGTAATGACAATTCCCCCTGTTGCAAGAACCAAAATCCCGCGAGCGCAAGGAGAATCGAGCCGCCGTGTAAAAGCAACTTCGCGAGCGAAAGAACGGGCGCTGGGAGGAGCTCCACGCCGCCATGATGAGCGACAAGAAGGTCCGCTCCAGGCGCCTGCGCCTGGTCCTGCTC
>CALHZE010000253.1 GCA_938040915.1 uncultured Bacteroidia bacterium
AAGGGCGCGCGGCCCGTGCGGGCGACAAGCGGGCAAGGGGAAGATCACACCGGCGATCCTACGCGGACGGCGATGCGGACGCAACGCGATGCGTCCGGCGCTGCGTTCGAAATAACAACGGGCGCATCACGTTGCGCCCCTACAGAAGACCATTCGGTTGATAATGCGCGGCGTAGCCGCAAGGGCGTTGCATGCAGCGCCCCTACGGATACCACCACCACCGAATTCCAATCGCTATTGTGGGCAGAGGCCAAGCGCGGCACAGTAACCGACATCTATAAGCCTCTCGTGCAGCTGGTCTTGACCATCGGTCGTGCGCGCACCTTTGACACCTACCTGCCGCCCCCCTTCCTTGGTGTCTTCGACGCAGAGAAGATCGTCTTTTTGCCTTACAAGGAGATCTTACCCTTTTTCTCGCTTAACGACTTTAACTGGAACGTCACTCCGTCTGACACCACTACGCGCGAATTTGGACTGTTATACGAAGCAATAAAGGCAACTCTCGACGAGGCGGGAGAACTCTACTTGTACCGCTATGACGCCCACGCCGAGGAACTGCGCGCATTCATCCAGCAGCACTTTTCGCAAGGCGGGGGGCAGATACAGGTCAATAAGAACAACTTCGTGGCAGTCTACCAGCGGTGGCTCACTACCGTACAGCCGAGCATAGCCGTAGACTGGGCACTGCTCAAGAAACAGGGCATCATTGACGGGGACTTCTTTCTAGCCGACCTGCTTTCCGAGCACAACCAGACGCTCAAGGAGGCGCTCTATGTGCTCTTGCAAGACAACCGCTATGTGCTGGATAGGAAGATAGACTCGCGAGGGTTGTTTACCTCCTCAGAGGTCTTTTTCAAGGACAAGCAACGCGCCCACACCCAGTTCTGGAGTCTCTACCAGCGCCCGCCACGCGAGGAGTATTGGGCGTATATCATCGACCGCCGCGACCTCCTTGTGCCGCAGGACGTCCGCGAGCGTAAGGGGTCATTCTTCACGCCGCAACAGTGGGTGGAGTTGTCGCAGCGATACATTGCCGACGTGCTGGGCGAGAACTGGCAAGAGGAGTACTACGTGTGGGACTGTGCCGCGGGCACGGGCAACCTCCTCAACGGGCTGACGAACAAGTATAACATTTGGGCATCGACCCTCGACCCGCAAGACGTGCAGGTAATGAAAGACCGTATTGCCAACGGGGCGAACCTCCTCGAGAGTCACGTCTTTCAATTTGACTTCCTGAACGACGAGTTTTCCAAGCTCCCTGCGGGGCTGCAGGAGATAATCAATGACCCGCAGAAGCGGCGCAAGCTGGTCATGTATATCAATCCGCCGTATGCCGAGGCAGGGAATGCGCGCACAGTAACTAATACGGGGCAGAATAAAACGGGCGTGGCGACAAGTAACAAGACTTACGACCGCTACAAACCGCGCCTTAAAAAGGCTAGCGGCGAGCTCTATGCCCTGTTCCTAGCCCGTATCTACGACCAAATCCCCTCTTGCTGGATTGGAGAATTTTCAAAGTTGAAAATTCTCCAATCCAGCAACTCCGTTGATTTCCGTGGCTTCTTTCGAGCGAAGCTCGAGAAAATTTTTGTAGTCCCCGCAGCTACATTCGACAATGTAAAGGGGGCGTTCCCGATCGGCTTTAAGGTGTGGAATACGCAGGTCATTGACCTAACCAATCGCATCTCAGCAGACATTTATGAGCCTAAACTGGGTTTCGTCGGGCATAAGCAGCTTTATACCCCTTCTTCTCAAAAACTCATTACAGCGTGGCTTAATACGATTCCACGCGCAACTTCCCTTACTATTGGGACAATGAACTCTGGGCGTAATGATTTTCAGAACAACCACCTCATTCGGATCGCCAATAACATCACCGTGGATCGTTCACACGCCAAGCTCATCTCCCCGACTTCCCTTGTTATAGCCTCTTTATTTTTCTCCATCCGTCTCGCTATTGCTCCCACTTGGCTCAACGACCGCGACCAGTTCCTTTACCCGCGCGACGGCTGGCAAACCGACGCTGAGTTTCAGAACAACTGCTTGGCTTTTACTCTTTTCCACACCCAAAACCGCATTACGGCAACGGAGGGCACCAACCATTGGATACCCTTCACCGAAGCCGAAGTCGATGCAAAAGACCGCTTTGAGAGCCACTTTATGACGGACTTCATCCAAGGTAGACTTGCCTTGGATGAGCAAAAGGATAATGAGGGAAGCCTCTTTCAAGCCCAGTCGTTCGTCCCCACCGCGCCGCTCATTTTTTCACCTGAGGCGACGGCGGTCTTTGACGCGGGCAGAGAGCTCTGGCGCTACTATCATGCGCAGCCCGATGCCAATCCGAATGCCTCGTACTATGACATCAGGGCGCATTTTCAGGGAAGAAACGACAAGGGGAAGATGAACGCCCAAAGCGACGACCCCGAGTATATGCGCTTACTAGGGGCACTCAAAGAGGCGATGGAGGGGTTAAGGCAGCGGATAGTGCCCAAAGTCTATGAGTATCAATTCTTGATAGAATAGTCCGTAACGCAAAGGATAACACCCATGTGCCAAGTACCCACACTGCCACTGGCAACCGACATAGAGACCAAGCCCGTCATGCGTCAGCTCGCGCGGGCTCACCAAGCCCTAGGTAACCTCAATGGGGTATCAAAGCTCATCCCCAAGGAGGAAATCCTAATCAATACCCTCGTACTACAGGAGGCAAAAGACAGCTCAGCGATAGAGAACATCGTCACCACACACGACGAACTCTATATAGCCGAACTAGACCTCGCCAACGCCACAGCAGAGACCAAAGAGGTCATGCGTTACGCCGAGGCTCTGAAGTTTGGTTTCTACCAAGTACGAGAACACAAGCTCCTGAAGAACAGCTTAATCCTAGAAATACAGGAACGCCTTATTGGCAACTCCGCTGGCTTTCGCAAACTACCTGGGACGGCACTAAAAAATCAGTTCGGAAACCTAATCTATACGCCCCCACAGAGCGGCGATGAGGTAGCGAGACTCATGAGTAACCTCGAAAAGTACATCCATAACGAGGACGGTGTCGACGGATTGATAAAGCTAGCCGTAGTGCACCACCAATTCGAGAGCATCCACCCCTTCTACGACGGTAATGGGCGCACGGGGCGTATCCTCAACGTCCTCCTACTCGTGCTTTACCAGTATCTAGATCTGCCGATTCTCTACCTCAGTCGTTACATCACCCAACACAAGGGCAAGTATTACCAACTTCTACAGAGCGTACGCGACCGCGGCGAGTGGGAGGCATGGCTTCTCTTCATGCTCGAGTGTATTGAAGTGACGGCACAAGAGACCGTGGAGCTTATACGCGACATTGTCGCCCTTATGCAGGAATACAAAGGAAAAATGCGCGAGGTCTTGGGAAAAGGATATAGTCACGAGTTATTAGACAACCTATTCAGCTACCCTTACACAAAGATAGAGCATGTCGTCGCTGCTTTGCAAACTTCTCGTCCTACTGCAGGAAAATATCTCAACACCTTAGCCGATGCACAGCTTCTACAAAAAATTCGAAGAGGGCACTGGAACTACTACCTAAATACTCGTTTAGTTCAACTCTTAATCGGTTCTAAAGCACCAATCAGTCCTGAAGAAGGAGAACATGTAATAACTGTTCTTGAAGAACACGAAGGACGTGTATAAAAATCGCCACTTTTTATACACGTTCCCCCCAACGTGTAAAGAAAACGCGATTCCTTTTACACGTTACTCCAAATGAATAAAGAAAATGCGATTCCTTTTACACGTTCCCCCCAACGTGTAAAGAAAACGCGATTCCTTTTACACGTTACTCCCGATATGGAAAGAAAACGCCGATTTCTTTCTACGTTGTTCCCAATATGGAAAGAAAACGCCGTTTTCTTTCTACGTCGCTCTCCACAATAAACACGATCGCCCTACCAAGCGTTTAAGAGAAAACGCAATACGCAAGTAGATGAAATATATCGGTGCACACGTCAGTGCCAGTGGCGGCGTAGCCAATGCCCCAGAGAATGCCCACGCTATCGGGGCTACCGCCTTCGCACTCTTTACCAAAAACCAACGGCAGTGGACTGCCGCCCCCCTCACCAGCGAAGAGATCGCCACCTTCCGTACCCGATGTGCCGAATATGGCTACGGCGTAGGGCAAATCCTCCCCCACAACAGCTACCTCACCAATCTGGGTAACCCCGAGGCAAGCAAACGCGCCCAATCACTAGCCTCTTTCATCGACGAACTACGTCGTTGCTACCAACTCGGTATCGACCGACTCAACTTTCACCCAGGGAGTCACCTCAAAGAGATCTCGCCGACGGAGTGCCTTAGCCATATCGCTAGCGGGATAAACCAAGCCCTCGCCGAAGTCCCCGACGTCTGTGCCGTACTAGAGAATACCGCAGGGCAGGGCTCTAACCTCGGTTATACCTTTGAACAGTTGGCAGAGATTATTGCCCAAGTAACCGACCGTTCGCGCGTCGGGGTCTGTATTGACACGTGCCATGCCCACCAAGCAGGGTATGACCTCTCGACCCCAGCGGGCTACTCCGAGATGATGGATGCTTTCAACGAACAGATCGGACTCCGATACCTGCGCGGTATGCACCTCAACGATGCCATGCACCCAGCGGGGCAGAAGAAAGACCGTCACGCCCCCTTAGGCGAAGGGACGATCGGTTGGGCAACCTTTCAGGCGCTCATAGAAGACCCACGGACGGACAACATCCCTCTTATCCTCGAAACGCCCGACCCCGCACGTTGGCCAGAAGAGATCGCTCGCTTAAAGAGCTTTGCGGGGCTTTCGTAGGAGGCTTACGCGGGGGGCGGGGAGGTGCATCACATAACACTTCCACTTTCCGCGATCGTTTTGATTGTCAACGGTGCACCGACGCCACAACCTCTTCTTTCCACTCCCCGATGTTGCGCGTCTTTTCGTCGGAACTCACCCCCACAAGATGGATCGGGCGCTTGGTCTTGCGAATCTTCTTGAGATA
>CALHZE010000254.1 GCA_938040915.1 uncultured Bacteroidia bacterium
GGTTTAGCACGCTAAACCCCTACAGGGGATGGGGATTTATGTTTTGTACGGACGGCGCGCCCTTAGCGCCGCGGTTTGCTTATTCGGAAATAATGCCTATCTTTGCGCCGTGCTTCGAAAGAGACACAAGGCTCGTAGCCCAGGTGGCGGAATAGGTAGACGCGCTGGTCTCAAACACCAGTGGTAGAGATACCATACCGGTTCGATCCCGGTCCTGGGCACCCCTTCCGTTCCTCACTGCAAGTATAATTTCCCAATATCGATTGTCTGGTGGATAAGGAACAAAAAAAACTGGAACTGGACAAGCGCTATCTCCGGATGGCGCGTATTTGGGCAGAAAATTCCTATTGCGAGCGCCTCAAAGTGGGCGCTTTGATCGTTAAGGACAAAATGATCATCTCTGACGGCTATAATGGTACGCCGTCAGGTTTTCCCAACGTCTGTGAGTCGGCTGAGGGAGTCACCTTTCCTTATGTCTTACACGCCGAGGCTAATGCGTTGACCAAGGTCGCGCGTTCGTCAAATAGCAGCGAGGGCGCGACGCTTTATGTGACAGCCTCGCCCTGTCTGGAGTGTGCGAAACTCATTATCCAGTCGGGTATCGTGAGGGTCGTTTTCTCTGAGCATTACCGTCTCACTGACGGACTGGAGCTTCTGGAGAGAGCTGATATCCAGGTAGATTATATCCCGCTAGACGAGCCTTCCTGTGAGGATGCGCCGGCGGAGGTGGGGGCGTCTCAGCCTGACACCTCTCAACATTAACACCTTGTAATGAGCAAGCGTCGCGTCTTTTGGCTTATTGTTCTCAGTTTAGCCATCTTTTTGGTGGCTATTTATGTTATCGTCGAGCGCTCTACGGTGCGCCTCACGCGTCTTGTCGACGGTTTTACGCGGGGCGATAAGTTTCATGCCGTGCTTGCCTCGATTCAGAATGACTATGTCGATTCTGTTAACGCCGACAGCCTCGCCTCTCGCGCGATTACCCTCCTTGTGGAGCAACTAGACCCCCATTCTGAGTACTTTACCCCCGAACAACTCGAGGAGGTTGCCGAGCCCCTGCGGGGCGATTTCGATGGCATCGGCGTGACCTACAACATGGCCACAGACACTGTCATCGTGCAGAGCGTTATCGCTGGTGGACCGTCAGAGCGTGCCGGCATCTTGATGGGTGATCGCTTCCTGAGCGTCGACGGTCACAATATCGCGGGGGCGAAGGTGGGGACAGACTCTGTGATGCACCTCTTGCGGGGCGTCAGGGGCTCAAAGGTGGTGGTCGGTGTCCGACGCGTGGGGGTAAAAGATACGTTGGCTATCGAAATTACACGAGCGCGCATCCCGATTCACAGTATCGAGGCCGCCTATATGGCAGATTCTCTTACGGGGGTCATTCGTCTTTCACGTTTTGCTCAAACAACGCCGACCGAGTTCCGAGACGCGATCATCAAGTTGGCGGAGCAGGGGATGGTACGTCTGGTCTTTGACCTCCGGCGCAACGGGGGCGGTTTCCTAGAGGCGGCTTGTTTTATTGCGAAGCAGTTTCTCCAGCCTGGACAGCTGATTGTGTATACCGAGGGGCGCGCGCGTCCGCGGCAAGAGATTGTGGTCGACGGCGAGGGTCCGTTGCGCAACATCCCTTTGGTCGTCTTGGTAGATGAGTTCTCAGCATCCTCGAGCGAGATTGTCGCAGGGGCTATGCAGGACAATGATCGGGCGCTCATTGTGGGGCGACGCACCTTTGGTAAAGGGTTGGTGCAGGAACAGCGCCTACTCCCCGACGGGAGTGGGTTACGTCTCACCGTGGCGCGCTATTACACCCCCTCGGGGCGTTGCATCCAAAAGCCTTATCAGTTAGGGCAGGGGGAAAAGTATTCTGCCGAGTGGCGCGAACGTTGGGAGCGAGGCGAGTTCTTACACAGCGATAGTGTGCATCAAGACACCCTTCAGCGTTATGCGACTCTGAGTGGGCGGACGGTTTATGGTGGCGGCGGGATTATGCCCGATGTCTTTGTGCCGCTCGATACGGCAGGCTTCTCTCCATTTTACAAAGCAGTCAATAACAAGGGGATCACTATCCGTTTCGCGCAACGTTATGTCGACGGACATCGTGAGCAGTTGGCGCGTTATGGCGATTGGCGTGAGCTCAATCATTACCTCAAGTCGCTCCCCCTGTTGACGCTGTTTGACCAGTTCCTCCAGCAAGAGAAGCTCCCCGAGCGGAGTCTTTCGCACGGAGCGTCTGATCATTTCATCGAGATCCAGTTGCGGGCACTCATCGCCCGTGGGGTGTTAGACAATGCGGCGTATTACCCCATTATCCAAGAGTTGGATGTCGAGTTGCAGAAAGCCCTATCTTTGGTCTCTCAACCCAAAGATTTAGTCTTGCAGGCGGGGAACGCCGCACAATAAATTCCGCACGAGTGGGAAAGAAAAGATGAACCGAGCGTTATGTCCGTTTTGTAATATCCGATGGCGGCGACTGATACCCCATGTCGTCGCTGTACTCTTTTTTTTACTGCTCCCATACGTCTACTTCTATCCGCTCCTTTTAGGGAAGACGGTGCAGCAGACCGACCGCGATATGTGGCAGGGCTCGGCGCAGGAGCTCGAGGAGTATCGCAAAGCCCATAACGGGGAACAGAGTTTCTGGACAGGCTCTATGTTTGCGGGGATGCCTGCGGTGATGGTCTCCCTCACTTATGACCACAATGTGATCTCCCCCATCGACTCCATCCTGAACTTTGGGGCGCGTCCGGCGAGCTACCTCTTCATCACCATGCTCGGTTTTTATATCCTGCTCTTGGCGTTGGGCGTATCGCCGTGGGTGGCGCTTGTGGGCGCGGTGGGTTATGCCTTTTCCTCCTACTTTTTCATTATCGTGGGGGCTGGGCACAATGCGAAACTACACGCCATTTCCTACATGGCGCCCATGGTGGCTGGGGTGCTCTGGGCTTACAAGGGTCGTTATTTGCTGGGCGGAGGGCTCTTTGCGTTGAGCCTTGCCTTGAGCCTTGCCACGGGGCACGTGCAGATAACCTACTACACGTTTTTCATCATCCTTGCTGTTGTGATTTGGCGGCTCATCGAGTTACAACGTGAGCGGAAACTACAGACCTTTGTCGTGGCGAGCGCTATTCTCGTCGTGGGGGGCGTGCTGGGGGTAGGTGCTAACTTTAATAGGCTTTACCAAACGTATGACTATGGCAAGGAAAGCATCCGAGGACGCACCTATCTTGCGACGGCAAATAACGACGAAAGCGGTCTGGAGCGCTCGTATGCTACCCAGTGGAGTTATGGTAAGTTGGAGAGTTTCAATCTCTTGATCCCGAATCTCTATGGCGGTTCGTCTGCGCTAGCCCTTGGGGATAACTCGTCGGTCGCCTCGTTTCTTGAGCCGATGCGTTTGCCTCGGGAACAGAAGGAAGCGATCTTGTCTCAGATGCCGGTCTATTGGGGTGACCAACCGATGACCTCGGGGCCCGTCTACCTCGGGGCTGTGGTTCTTTTCCTCTTCGTCTTTGCCTTGTTTTTAATGCGGGGAGTGGCTCGCTGGTCGCTGGTGGTGGTCTCGCTGGTCGCTTTGGCGCTCTCGTGGGGGCATAATTTCCAGTGGTTTACTGACCTCTTCTTTGACTTCTTCCCCGGCTATAACAAGTTTCGCTCGGTGAGCATGATTCTCGTGATTTGCGAATTGTGTGTACCGCTTTTGGCCTTCTGGGGGCTCTCTGAGTGGCTGCAAGGTCACTACGAACCGCAGCGGGTGAAAAGGGCATTGCTTTGGGCAGGCGGTTCGTTGCTCGGGGTGCTTGCGCTCTTTCTCCTCTTTGGGTTGCCGAGTTTGAGTTTTGCCTCGCCCAACGACGCGCAGTATTTGCAGATGGGGTATCCGGAAGAGTTGATGGAGGCGCTGCGAAAAGACCGTGCCCATCTCATGCTTGTGGACATTGTGCGGAGTGCGGGCTTTATCGCGGTGGCAGGGGTGCTGCTTTGGCGGACGATGAAGGGGAAGATACGCCAGCCGCTCATGTTGCTCGCACTTGCGGCGCTGGTGCTTGTGGATCTTTGGATTGTGAATAAGCGCTATGATGGAGTACACTACGTGGCAAAGTCGCACAATAGTGCTCCTTTCCAGATGACGCAGGCTGACAAACAGATCTTGCAAGACAAGAGTTATTACCGTGTGTTGAACCAGAGTGTAAGCACCTTTAACGATGCCTCTACCTCATATTACCACAAGTCGGTCGGGGGGTATCATGGGGTCAAGTTGCGTCGGTTTCAAGATCTTGTTGAGCGCTATGGTACTTCGGAGGCGATGCAGCGGCTTCTTAATGTGAAGTATATTATCGGGCGCTCGGCTGCCGGTGCTCCGCAAGCGATGCCTAATTTTAAGGGGACAGCCCCTGTAGCGTTAGGGGCGGCGTGGTTTGTGGATCGGCTAGAGGGGGTGACCTCGTTAGACGCTGTCGGTGGCGAGTCGGTGGCACATACCGCTTATTTTCAAGTGGGAGACCAAGCGCTCAATGACAAGACTTTCGGACGCGACAGCGCCGATGTGATCTCTGTTGTCGCTTACGAACCCAACCGGTTGACCTATCGCGTCGCGGCTGGTGGCGAGCGCTTTGCGGTCTTCTCTGAAATATTTTACCCCAAGGGCTGGAAGGCAACCATTGATGGGCAAGAAGTGCCGATTTACCGAGTAGATTATCTCTTGCGCGGGCTCTATATCCCCGCTGGCGCAAAGGAAGTGGTCTTCTCATTTACCCTCCCCAGTTATGCTTGGGGGCGTTGGGTTGACTTTACGTTTGGGCTCGCAATTCTCCTTTTTCTCATTGCGGCTGGGGTACGAGCGTTCTTACAGCGCAAGCGAGAGTTGCTTGCTTTGCAAGGGGAGGGGGGTAATGCCTAGTGGCGAGAATCAGCGTGCCGTTTGGCGACTGCGAAGCAGTTTTATTTCCTCGGTCATCAGCACCACGTTTGTCCTCTATGCGTTAGGGCTTTTGGGGTTGATACTGATCAACGTGGAGCGTCTCTCTACTTATGTCAAAGAGAACCTAAGTGTCTCGGTCGTTTTGCGTGAAGATGTGCGGAATGCTGATGCCGAGTTCTTGCGCAAGACGCTCGACGCCTCGCCTTATGTCAAAGAGTCTGAGTTTATTAGTAAGGAGCGTGCCGCCGAGGAGCTTACGGAGGCGCTCGGCGAGGACTTTCTCGCGCTGTTGAAATACAACCCTCTCTCCCCCTCTATCGAGCTTAAGCTATATGCCGATTATACCAATAACGACAGTCTACAAGCTATCGCCGCGAGTCTGCTCGCTGCGCCCCAGGTAGCCAATGTCCACTATGAGCCGAATCTGGTCGACCTTGTCAATACCAATGTGCATAAGGTGGGGGGCATGATCCTTGCCTTTAGCCTTGTGATGAGCTTTATCGCTCTAGTCCTGATTAACAACACGATCCGCATTACGATTTACGCGCGACGCTTCGTTATCAAGACGATGCAACTCGTGGGGGCGACTCACGCGTTTATTCAGCGCCCCTTTTTACTTCGTGCTGTGCGTCATGGGTTCTATTCTGCCCTCTTGGCTTTTTTACTTCTCTTGTTGAGCATTGCCTTGGTGCAGGATGATTTTCGTGCTCTGGTCAATCTCCGGCAGTATAGGGTGTTGTTGCTGGTGGGGATATTCGTGTTATTGGTCGGGGTTGCGATCAACCTAATGACCACCTATTTCGCTGTAAATAAATATCTTCGGACGGCGGAGAGTGATTTATATTACTAGCCCCCGTGCGTCGAACCCTTCCCTTCAAGATTGCTAAGTATGAGAGACGAAAAACGAACTAATGTGACAGGCGACCCCTCGGGGCGTTTCCCTTTGACGCGTCAAAACTATAAGCTCTTGCTTATCGGTTTTTGTGTGATTGTCTTAGGGTTTCTGCTCATGATAGGGGGTAACCCAGAAGACCCGCTCGACTTTAGTCCGGCTATCTTTGACTTCCGTCGCATAACGCTTGCACCAATGCTGGTCTTGGTCGGATTCTTGTTTGAGATATTCGCCATCATGTACCGTGGGCGTCGTTCAAAAACAGATGCTAATAAGGAGTAGGCGATGGATACGTGGCAGGCGATCATCCTAGGACTCATCCAGGGGCTGACGGAGTTCCTCCCCGTGAGCAGCAGTGGGCATCTCGAGCTCGCCCGCGTCTTTCTGGGGGTGGAGGAAGGGGGGAATCTCTCGTTTGTGATCGCCCTACACGGAGCAACCGTCTTGAGCACGATTGTGGCGCTGGGTGCAGAGATCTGGCAGTTGTTGCGTGGGCTTTTTGCTTTCCGTTGGAATTGGCAAACCGAGTATGTGGTCAAGATCGTCGTGTCGATGATCCCTGTGGCGCTCGTGGGCTTCTTCCTCAAAGATTATCTTGATAGACTCTTTACGGGCAATTTGCTCTTGGTGGGGTCGATGCTCTTGCTTACGGCGCTCTTGTTGTGGCTCACGGGGCGGAGAGTCCAGCTTTACCGGATTCGTCATCAACCCACATATTCCATTGCACTCGGCATGGGGCTCGCGCAAGCCGTAGCCGTATTGCCGGGGCTCTCGCGTAGTGGGGCAACCATTGCCACGGGGATTTTGATGGGGTTTGACAGACCCAAGGCGGCGCGCTTCTCCTTCTTAATGGTTTTGCCCCCGATTATTGGGATGAACCTGTTGGATATCTTAGATGGTTCGTTCTCAGCCGACTCTTTTCATGCCCTACCTTTCTGGAGTGGTGTCATTACCGCGTTTGTGACTGGCTTCCTCGCTTGTCGCTGGATGCTCTCCTTGGTGCGGCGCGGGCGTTTGGTTTGGTTTGCCCTCTATTGTGCCCTTGTGGGAGGCGTGGCTATTGTGGCAGCATTTCTTAATGCGTAACCTTTTCACCGTAAGCACATTGGAAAGTAATGGACTTTGCCCGTTGTAACAAGGAACAGATCGTGGAAGAGGGTCTTATCTTGCTCTTAGACAAGCCGCTCGGTTGGACTTCGTATGACCTTGTGGCCAAGGTGCGTATCCTTTTCCGCAAATATTACGGCATTCTCAAAATCAAGGTTGGGCACGCGGGCACGTTAGATCCTCTCGCAACGGGCTTAATGATCCTTTGCGTCGGACGGATGACCAAGGAAGCGATGCGTCTCACGGGCGAGGACAAGGAGTATGAAGCCACAATTACCCTCGGCGCGAGCACGCCCTCGTATGATATGGAAACGGAGGTTGACGCGACTTACCCTACCGAACATATTTCCGACGAGCGACTCCTGCAGGCGATGCATTCGCTAAGTGGAGTGATAGCGCAACAACCCCCGATCTTTTCTGCGAAACGTGTGAATGGGAAAAGAGCCTATACGCTTGCGCGTAAGGGAGCGGGGGAGGATCTCCCGCCTGTGGAAGTCAATATCTATCGCTTTGAGTTGATTGAGCGCGTGGGGGATATGCTACGCACGCGGATAGCTTGCTCAAAGGGCACCTATATTCGAGCATTGGCTCGTGACTTGGGGCGTGCGCTCGACTCGGGGGCATACCTTACCGCCTTGCGGCGTACGCGTAGCGGCGAATACTCTGTTGCCGATGCTGTAACAATTGAGACCTTTGAAAAGTTTCTTAGCATAGCTGCAGGGAGGTAGTCGGCGTTTCGGCGTCCTCCCGTGTGCAGGTGTTGCTTGCTTTTCTCAACCCAACATTGTATCCCAGTAGTATAGTAAAATTGTCCACCGAATGAAACTATCACAGTTCAGCTTTAACCTTCCTGAGAAATTGATAGCACAGTACCCTCCGAAGTTCCGTGACGAGGCTCGCCTGATGGTCGGTAACAGGAAGACGGGGAAGATCGAGCACAAGACCTTTAAGGATATCATCTCTTACTTCGCTGAGGGAGACACGATTGTCCTCAACAACACGAAGGTCTTTCGTGCTGTATTGCACGGCATTAAGGAGAAGAACAACGCCGATATTGAGGTCTTTTTGCTGCGCGAGTTAGATCCTGAGCGTCACATGTGGGACGTGCTCGTCGACCCTGCGCGTAAGATTCGGATCGGAAATAAACTCTATTTTGGCGAGGGGGAGTCGTTGGTGGCCGAGGTCGTCGACAACACGACGAGTCGGGGGCGGATTATCACATTTCTCTTTGATGGCACCAAGGAGGAGTTTGCCAAGCGTTTGCACGATCTCGGCGAGGTGCCTTTGCCGCGCTTTCTCAATCGCCCAATAGACGAGGAAGATGAGCACCGTTATCAGACGATCTATGCGCAACACGTGGGGGCTGTGGCAGCGCCTACGGCAGGGTTGCACATCAGTCGAGAGTTGTTGAAACGATTTGAAATTAAGGGGGTTAACGTGAGCTTTGTTACGCTACATGCGGGGTTGGGGAACTTCCAGCGCATTGAGGTAGAGGATCTTTCGAAGCACAAAGCTGCCTCAGAACAGTTTGAAATTCCTGAGGAAACGGAGCGTCTTGTTAACACCTCGCTTGATGCGGGGAAGAATGTCTGTGCGGTGGGGACTACGGTCATCCGAGCCTTGGAGAGCTCGGTAACCACAGATGCGCGAGTTAAGGCGATTAGTAGTTGGACGAACAAGTTTATCTTTCCTCCCTATCAAGTGCAAGTGCCTAAGAGTGTGGTTTCCAACTTCCATTTCCCTTGTTCGTCGCTCATGATCACGGTGGCGACCTTTGCTGGTTATGATCTTCTGATGACGATGTATGAAACCGCCGTCCGCGAGGAGTACCGCTTCGGCACGTTCGGCGACGCGATGCTCGTGTTGTAGGGGCGTGTGTTAAAACACTAAAAACAGACGCATCATGTTGCGTCTGTTTTTATGTGGTTAAAAATCAATTGTTTTGTACGGACGCAATGCATTCGGTTGATAATGTCGCCGCTTTGCGGTGACTCGCTTTGCGGTGACTCGCGTTGCGAGCAGTGTGCTTACAACGCGAGTCATTCGGCTGTTTATCCCTATATGGGAAATAGCTCCTTTTTTTGCATTTTCTAAAAAAAGAGTAATTTTAGCCTACCGTGTGCACGTCGCATGCGGCGAAAAACGCAATAAGATGAGACGATCTCTACTGTTGACGACGGGATTTTGGCTAGCCGCGATGCTAGCGTTTGCCCTTAACTCGTATGCGGCAACGCATAAGCTTACGTGGACTCTGCCGAATATTACAGTCTATGATGATCCGGATGAGGGGACGACCCTCACTTCCCCAGCAGATGTAGAAGAGAATAAGCTGATAGAGCTCTCTGTGGATGACACGCCTCAAGCAGGAACGGAACTTTACGTGATACTCACGGGGACGAATGGGGAAAAAATAGAGGTTAAGCATAAAAAACAGAGTCCGACCTCTGCTAGCTTCAATATGCCCGCTTATGATGTTACGTTGACCATCGAGTGGCGCAGCAATCAGAAGACGCTTTCTTGGGAAGACGCTACTGATTTTTCCTCGGTGAAGGTAGAGGGGACAGAGGCGCAGCTCTCCTCGGGAGCTTCCGTTGCTGCCGGTGCTAAGATTGAGGTAAAGGCGACAGAGGTTCACAAAAAGCCAGGAACGGTCGCAAAGTTGAGAGTCAATGGGAAGAGCGCAAAGAAGGACGAGAGTGACCCGCTCTTCTTCACGTTCAAGATGCCTGACGCTAATGCGACAATGGTGCTCGTATGGGAAAAGAACACAAAAGCGCTGAAGTGGGATGCCTCTAAAAATGAGTTTGAGACTGTAACCAAGCACGAAACGGAAACAGGCGAAGGCACATCGGTAAACCCCAACGATGAGATTGAGATCGGGCACACCGTCAAGGTAAAGATTAAAGCTCCGGCAACTGGGACGCACACAGACGAAGTACCGTGGTTGAAACTCAGCGATCGCACAGATCTGGTAAAGAGAAGCAGCGATTATGAATCTTCGGGGACAGACTTCGTCTTCACCATTGAGGATATTGCCGATGAGGCGATTGATATGTCTCTTGAGTGGAAACCACGCCCACCGAAGCTTATATGGACGAAAGACGAAATTTCAAGGATCACCATTGACGATATTACGTCTGTAGACCCTGACGAATTAGCGCAACCCGAGCTTATTATAGAGAAGGGCGCAAGTGTCGAAGTTATTGTGAATACAGACGGGCAGGAAGAGGGAACCGAGCCGTGGTTGAAAATCGGTGATACCGAGAGTGCGCCTGTGGATGGCACAGAGGCGACGTTCAAGTTCGTGATGCCTGACAGCGACACGCAACTCAAGCGGATTTGGAAAGATGTTACTCAAGCGTATAAGCTGACCTTTGCCGATGGTACGTTTAAGGACGGTGCGGAGGATATCGCCTTCCAGTTTGCAAAGGTCGAAACGAAAGATGGCGTAGTGACCTCAGGGGGAAATGTCCGTAAAGGTCTTACGGTTAAGATGCGAATCAATGTGCCGAACGAACTTTATGAAGTAGAAGCCGTGGGCTCCAAGGAAGAAAAGGACTCGGAAGGGGTTGTTACGTCTAAATTCGGAGAAAAAGTGAGCGCGAAATCGTTTACTGATAGCGAAGGTAGCGGATGGCAGTTTTTTATGCCGAAAGAGGATATCGAGCTCGATGTGCATCTGAAGAAAGTGAAGAGCAACGAGTTTACCTTTGCCAACAAGGAAGGGGAATATGAGGTTACCGCCAAACTCGAGGGGATGACGACCGACCTAGTCGGTCCCAAAGCGACGATAAAAGTGGGTCGTAAGGTAGAGCTGACATTCAATCCAGTTGATGGGCGTGAGATAGTCGATGTCAACCTGAAGAAGGGGGAACAAACGATTACGAAAGGGACTCCCAAAGGCAATAGCAAGACGGTCTTCACCTTTACGATGCCCGAAAACGACATTACGCTTGATGTCACGACCAA
This sequence comes from uncultured Bacteroidia bacterium, assembly GCA_938040915.1. Lineage (GTDB taxonomy): Bacteria > Bacteroidota > Bacteroidia > Bacteroidales > CAJPTX01 > Bacteroides_D. The sequence goes on from CALHZE010000254.1 coordinate 10,893, forward strand.
GGCGGTGATTAACGGTAAGCCAGTTTCTTGGGATGAGAGTACTTACAGTGCTTTTGGTTCGCTTGCGGTTACGGTACTCGGTAAGGAGGAGCGTCAAATCACATCTGGCGACCCAGTAGAAAAGGGTGCCTCGGTGGAAGCTGTCTTTTCTCCGAGCTTGACCGCAACGCCGAAGAAGATCGTCGAAAGCTTCGACGTTGATGGGGTGGCGGAAGTCTCGCCTGTAACAGGAAAAGAGAATACGTGGCGCTTTATTATGGGCGACGAGCCGGCAAAGATTAAGATTACGTTGAAAGATAAACCGATCTTAACCTACGTCCTTAACTGGGATTTGACCGATGCCCCCGATGCTATCGTGAAGGTGGTTGTGGATGGCCAGGAAGTCCCGAACGGAGCGAAGATTGAGGAGGAAAAAGAACTGACTATCTCGGTTACACCGGGTTCGTTGAAATACATCGTCGATACGGTGCGGTTGAACCGATTAACGCCGCGTCTCAACAATGGGGTCTACAAAGAGACGATGCCAGCGAAAAACTCTACGCTTCGCGTGGTCTTTGCTAAACGACCGAAGGATGACACACGTCAGTTTGTGTTTGCAGACGAGGCAAACCAGTATAAGGTGACCGCGAAGGTGGAGGATAAGGATCTCCTGCAAAAGGACAAGAACAATGTGACGGTAGGTGATGACATTGTCTTGACAATTGCCCCTGACGGCACGGCGGCTACCACAGGTAAGGTGGTTAAGAAAGTGCTTCTCGCCCCTGAGGATGGTAGCACCCCTGTGGAAGCAACTCGTAAAGACCGCACGACGTGGAACTGTGAAATGCAGCTCAAGCACTCGAAGTTGACAGTCGAGCTCGGTGATCCCGAGGCGCACAAGCTCACCCTCCCGACGATCGAAGGGGTGACCATTGCGGTTACGGTTGATGGCAGCGCGCTTACAGGGAAGGAAGTACAGGTGCTCGAAGGTAAGATGTTGAAAATCAAGATAACGACGCCAGACGATAAGGCTATTACGGCAGTGAAGTTTGGCGAAGAGGTCTTGACAGAAAAAGACGGTTTCTACGAAGTACCGATGTGGTATGAAGATATCGCGCTCTCGGTAGAGGCTACGGCGGTCCACAAGCTGATTCTGACCCCACAAGAGGGCATCACGATTACGGCAACCGTAGAGGGAGCGGAAGTCAAGGATGGCGCAAAGATCCCCGAAGGGAAGAAGGTCGTTGTGAGTGTGAGTGTGACAGACGATACCTTGGAACTCTCGCTCGTGGAAGTGAATGGCGAGGTCGCGCCGCAGTCTGCCGATGGTTTGACTCGTGAGTTTGATATGCCTACCAAGGATGCGACCATCACCGTCTCTGTGAAGAAGAAAGAACACGCCTTGACGATTGTCAATGGTGGGGCGACCCTTAGTGTGAAGCGCGGCGATCGTCAGGTTAAAGATGGTAACAAGGTGCCTAATGGCGAGAAAGTGACCCTCGAAATAACTCAGTTGCCTAAGGGCATGCTCGTGGAAAAGGTAACTATAACTACGACAAAGGGCGATGAGCCAGTGACGTTGACAGAGTTGAAGGGTGAGTTTGTTATGCCTAACGAAGCGGCTACGTTGACCGTGGTCTTGATGGTTGATGAGGGTAACCTCATTACGGTAACTGATGGTGGCGCGAAGGTTAAGATCATGAACGGAACGACGGAAGTAACGTCAACGACCAAGGTTAAAGCAGAAACTGACCTCGTGATAACGGTTACCAACGTGCCGGAAAAGAAGGAGATCGAGAGCGTGAAGTTTAACAATGCTCCGCTTACCCCCGAGGCTGACAAGAGCTATAAGGTGAAGATGTCGGCTACGGCTGCAACGCTCGTGGTAACGCTGAAGGATAAAACGCCACAAGCGGTCGAAGATGTCGTGTTTGCTGGTGTGGTCGTTGCGCCGAACCCGTTTGCAGCCCAGTTGCGTATCGTGGGGAATGGAGTCATGGGGCGTTATGCGTTGCTGAACACACAAGGTCAGGTGCTTGTCGCTGGGGAGTTGAATGCCACGGAAACCGAAGTGGCTGCTGCGGAAAACATCCCTGCGGGTCTTTACCTCTTGCGTTTGAGTGCTAATGGTGTTTCTAAGACCTTTAAGGTGGTAAAGAAGTAGTTCTGGGTGCGTTTGTGTAGGGCTTTTGTGTAGTCCTGCACATTCTCGGAGTTGCTATAGTTTTGTAAGCCGTCCCCCGAGTGGGGACGGCTTTTTTTGTCTAACGTGGGGCGATTTTAATTTTCTTTTCCCTAGGGAGATTCCCTTGCGCATGCGCCTTTAGCCCCCTATCCGTGTAAGACCTCTAAATTTCTGAGGTGCGACTTTGTGATCTAATAAATATGTCTAACTTAGGGGCGGGTAAAAAGTGCTGAAAGTGGGAATTTGTTCGATGGACGCTAGTTTTTTTACTATTTGTCGTGTCAATTTCCCCAGAAATAAGGGGGGCGAGATCGCGTCGTTTTTACCATCTGAGGCTTGACAAAGTGTTCTTCAAATAAAACGTTTCATTAAAAGACTACGGGTATGAGTAAAAAACAATGTTCGTTTGTTAGCAAGGTGCTGATCGCATTCTTGGCACTTTGCTATTTCGCCGTACCGATCGGCGTGGTCTCTGCACAAAGCCTTAAGCTTAAGGTGGACGGCACGGAGAAGTCGGGCACTTCGCTGAAGGAAGCCTTGACCGGTGTCGACCTCTCACAGGTGCGGTCGTTGGTAATCACCAACGGTGATGTTAAGAAAGCCGACTGGGAGTGGTTGTTTGAGTCGCGCGCAACGATGAAATCTTTAGACGAGTTTGTTGTTGCGGCGTCTATCAATTCCGTAGCAGACGTCGAGACCGGGGTGGGCAAGATGAAGAAGGAGCTGGATGCGGAAACCAACGTGGAAATAGAAGTGCCTAAGGAAGATGGTGGACCTATCAGTAGCACTTGTCGCTATGTGGAGATCCATAAACTCAAGAAGATTGCTAAGAACAGTTTTGCAGAAGTGGGGGCTTTGGAAATCGCCATCTTCCCCGATCTTGAGGAGATTGGGGCTTATGGTTTGGCAAAACACAAACTGTTGCGCGTGCTCATCACGCCAAAGATGAAGAAATTTGATGTCAACTCCCTTTCGGATTGCTCCTCGCTTACGATGTTGCGTCTGAGTGAGAACCCGCCGACGCTCGAAAAGAAGAAGGTAAAGGAATATGTGGAGGTGGAGATTGATGACCCTCAAAACCCCGGTAAGAAGATAAAGAAGAGTGAAGCGCGCTGGGTAGAAGAGAAGTACCCTTCTGTTTTCTCTGACGTCGAAAATGCGAACGTCCCCATACTTCATCTCGTAAAGGAAAATGGCGCGGCGCTTTCGGCTGACGAGCTTAAGGCAGCAAAGAAGAAGTATTTTGATGTGGTTGATGGTCGCCCCAATGGACAGTCGTGGACAGGGACGCCTCCTACTGATACCAAATCTCCCGAGTATGCAGAGTACCTTGCTACGCAGCCAGACGAACTTTGGTTTTCGTGGCAGATTTCCTCTTTTAGTAAGATTGAGATAGACCCCAACATCCAAAACGGCAAGATCTCGACGCGTCCGTGGATGTATCAGAAAGCGGGTTGGTTTGTCTATGTCTTGTCAAAAGCTGGCAAGGGGAAGGGGCTAGATAAGCTCTCTTATACAGTGCCAGGCTCTTCAGCTCCGGCGACGGAAGTAGAAGAGAGCTTCAAGATGCCGGAATCTGATATTTTACTCACGGCAACATTTAAAGATAAGCTCTTGAAGGGGACGGTTACTGTGCGCTATAAGACCAACGAGGCAGAAGGTATCAGAGATTATTCGCGCGATAACGCGGGTTCTATCGAAGAGCTCTTTAGTAAACCCGATGGTTCGCTCCTCGATGAGCTTAAGACTGACGGGGGGCTCGACTTGAGCAATGTGATAAAGATTAAGATTACGGGGGGAACCTTTGACAAGAGTGACTGGGGGTGGCTTAAGATCAACAAGCAGTTGTTTAACCATTTGCGGAGCTTCGTTATCGAGAAAACGGTAGAGAATGTAGACCCGATTAAGGATAACACCGACTACGAAGGAATCTTTTTCCGTGGCGACTATGGGTCGCTCGATACGGTGATCCTTCACAAGGTGACCTCGATTGGTAAGTTTAGCTTTATCGCTTGTACACGCCTTCGGAAAGTAGAAGCGCCAGATTGTACGAGTTTGGGTGCCAATGCCTTTGATTCGAATTCTGCTTTGGTTGACTTCCAAGCGCCCAAGGTGACCAAGATTGGCAAGGAATGCTTCAGCGCTTGTACGCGTATTAAGAAGCTCTCTTTCCCGCTCCTCGAGTCTTTGGTTGATCCTGCCCCAAGCACAACCGACCCGATTGGGCTTGTTAGTTACGCCTTCCTCGACTGTGTGAGCCTTGAGAGCATCGATCTCGGTAAGGTAAAACACCTCCCCAAGCAGACATTTAATAGCTGTCTGAGCTTGACGGAAGTTAAAGCTCCGTTGGTAGAGATCGTTGGCGATTGTGCTTTTGCAGACGAAGACCCCACCTCGTCCGACCCGAAGTGTATTTCGCTCATCGAGCTCAGTTTCCCGAATTTGAAACGCATTGGCGCACGGGCATTTGATGGTTGCAGTGCGCTCTCGCAATTTACCGTAGGGGTAGAACCTCCGACGGTTGCCAAGGATGCTTTTGTAAATTGTGATGCACAGAATGTCCTCCTTTTTGCTAAGCCCGATGGTTCGGTTTTGTTGAGTCCTGCAGAACTTGCTCCTGTCGCTGCAAAGTTTAAGGCGGTCAAGGATGGCAACGATCAAGATATGAAGTGGTATGGTTGGAATATCCAGACCGAACAGCTTTATACCGTAAAGATGGACAACAGTGTCACCAACGGGATGTTGACATTCGAACCGAAGTATGCGGCGGCAGGTAAGACGATTACCGTGACCGTTTTACCCGCTTTGGGTTACGTTCCTGGCACAGCAACCCTAGTAGAAGGTACGAAAGAGACGCCGATCGAGAACGGCACGTTTGTGATGCCGGCGGCGAATGTCACTGTGAAGGCCGCGTTTGCGAAGAATAACTTGACGGTTGCTGTCAATGACGGCGCGCCGGTGGCTTGCTCGTCGATGAAGGAAGCGGTTGACAAAAACTATGCAGACAACTACTCACAAGTGAAGAGCTTGCGTGTCACGGGAGGCGTCTTTACCAACAACGAGTGGGAATGGTTGACAGCCAATGCGATGTCGCTTATCCGTCTTGAGAACTTTACGATTGACGAAGGCGTGACGGTGGTAGACATCCCCGACGTCAAGAACCAGAAGACCTTCCAAGGATATTTCAACCAGAAGTCGATTGCTACGCTCAATATCGCGGGGTTGAAGCATGTGGGGAGCTTGGTCTTCTCTGACACCAAGGAAAACCTCGTTGAGGTTAACATGCCCGATTTGGTTACGGTGGGTGGCGACGCCTTCCAAGGGTGTGAGAAGTTGGTGAAGTTGAATATCCCGAATGTCGAGACAATTGAGAAGCGTGGTTTCAGTAACACGTTCTCTCTGAGTTCGGTTTCCTTGCCTAAGGTGAAGCGGATCGGGAGCGATGCTTTCAACTCAGCGCAAATCGGCGCAGTGGGGCAGAGCACGCGTTACGGAGTCTTGAAGGAAGTTGAAATGCCATTGGTAGAAGAGCTTGGCGAGTCGGCATTTAACTCTTGTAAGTTGATTGAGACGCTCGATGTCCCCAACCTGCGGGATATTGGTAAGTCGTGCTTTGCTTACTGCCTCTTGCTGAACAATATCCATTTTGATAACTTAGACTCTATCCCGGGTGCGGCGTTCTATTCGTGTAACCGACTTAGCAATTTCACTTTCAATAATGTGAAGCGCCTCGGGAATAGTGCTTTCGCCTTCTGTCTGATGGAAGAAGTTAAGGACGAGATGTTCCCCTCGGTTACCGAGCTGGGCGCAGATGCCTTCCGAGAAAACATCCGTATGACCACGCCGATTACGGGGCTTACCTCGATTACACTGTCTAAGGTTACTAAGATCGGAGCAGGTGCGCTGCGTCGCAACTTTGCGTTGACTTATGCCAACTTCCAGTCTTTGAAAGATTTGGGTGCAGCAGCGTTTAAGTATGACAATGTCCTCAAGACGGTGATTGCCCCCAATCTGGAAACCATTGGTAAGGAAGCATTTAGGGGTTGTACCTCGCTGACGACGTTGGCCATTGGCGCGAAGGTGCCTAAGTTGCTTGCTGAAAGCGAAGAAGACAAGCTCAAAACGTTTGAGTGTGACGGTTGTGTTGGGCGTCGCCTCATTCTTTTGGCAGACGATGGTCTGACCCCACTCTCAGGAGACGCTCTTAAGTTGGCAGTAGCAAACTATAAGAACGATGCTGGCTGGGGCAAGGTGAAGAAAGACACGTGGTATGGTTGGACGATCACGACCTCTGGTGTTTATGCGTCTTCTGTGTCTGAAAGGACGCTTAACGGGACGATCGAGGGGTTGCCGAGCTTCTTCCCGAAAGGTGCTGAAGTGACCTTGAATGCGCGCCCGAACAAGAACTACCAAGAGAAAGAGGGTACTTTGAAGGCTTATAAGAAGGGGGACGAAACTGCGGTTATTCCCTTTATGAAGGACGCAGCTGGGAATACGATTAAGAAGATCCAGATGCCAGATCATGACGTTGAGGTCTATGTCGAGTTCCAAAAGAAGCCATTTGAGATTAAGGTAGAGCAGCTCTTTGACGGTAAGATCACTTGTCAAGACATTACCGATCTGAAGTCCATCCCATGGGATACGAAGGTGACGCTCGTGATCACCCCAGATAAGGGTAAGGAATACCAAGAGGGGACGCTCAAGGTGACGAATGAAAATGGTAAGATCGAGATCCCTGTGGATGAGAATTACAGTTTCACTATGCCGCAGTTTAATGTGAAGGTGACGGCTAAGTTCCAAGACGAATCGCCCAAGGACATTGAGATTGCGGAGGTTGAGCACGGTCAGATCTTTGCTAAGCCAGCACGCGCTCTCTCGGGCGTACAGGTAAACCTCACGATTTTGCCAGAGACGGGCTATAAGCTTGCCGACGGTTCGCTCAAGGTTTACAAGAAGGGTGACCCAGCCACAACGGTAGAGGTGAAGAATGAGTCGTTTATCATGCCTAACTTCCCTGTAGAAGTTTCTGCGACGTTTGAAAAGGCGAGTGCCGTAGAAGATGCGCTCCTTGCCCTTGGCGTGAAGGCATACCCGAACCCCTTCGCTGACGCTATTGAGATCAACGATGCGAGTGCTGTGGTGGCATATCGTCTCTACAATGTCGCGGGAGTTGCTTGTCTCGCAGGAGTCAATGCAGAAGCTGCAACGACCTTGCGTATTGATACAAAGGCGCTTGCCGATGGGCTTTATCTCCTCCAGCTAGATGTGAAAGTCGCTGGGCAAGAGCGTACCCTGTCGGTGAAGTTGAAAAAGAGTAGCGATTGGGGTCGTTAGTCCGAAAAGATAAAGTCTTAGCGGTCTAATGATGTAATTAGGACAGGCTCAGCAAAACAATCTAACACAAGGGTGTACGGTTGGGGTGTTGAGCCTGTCCTTCTTTTGGGATTTCGAAACATTATTCACCAAAGATGAGAGTCGATATGAAACGACGTTTCTGGATTCTTTTTGCGCTCCTCCTCTTCTCGGGAGGTCTTGCGCTTGCACAGACCGTGCAGTTCGGGACGCATCAGGTGCTCCCCGAACAAAACCTCAAAAAGCTGCGCACGCAGCCTCTGCGTGGAGGGAAGACCCCAACACTCCAGCAACTCAACCCCGCCTTTGTGACGGGGACGAACTACACGTTGTTGCAGTTCGAAAACATCCCGACGTCTAAAGAACGAGTGTTACTCGAAAAGAGTGGCGTCTCGCTTCTTGACTATATGGGAGGCAATGCGTACTTCGCCTCGATGCCGGGGACGGTGAATCTCGCGAAGGTTGCGGCCGCGAATGCAAACTCGGTAATGCCGATAGCCCCCGAGTGGAAGATTAGCGAAAACCTGCTCTCGGAAACGCCCGATTGGACGAAGGGCTCTTACGGGAAACTCAAGACCACGCTCCACTATTTCCCCGTGGAGCAGAAGTTCGTCAAGGGCGAATTGGCAAAGTTGGGTTTCCATCCCTCGAGCTTCTCTGAAATGGTCCGTTCGTGTGATATCGAACTGACAGAGAAGGAGATCGTTACCCTTTCCGCCCTCCCGTGGGTGGAGGCGATCACGATGGTGGGGGCGCCCCAAGAGCTTTATAACTATAAGTCTCGGGTGATTAACCGTTCGAACGTGCTTCAGGTTCCGAACGCGTTGGGAGGACGAGGTCTCAACGGCGAGGGGGTTCGTTTCGGTATCTGGGACGGTAGTGTAGACCGCCACATAGACTTTGGTAATCGTCTCACGATCGAGGAATTTGAACTTACGGTACGCTCCTCTGGGAGTCACGGCGTGCACGTGGCCGGTACGGTTGCTGGCGGTGGTATCCTCGACCCTCTCGCGCAGGGGATGGCGCCTAAGGCTAAGTTCTGGAGCTATAACTTCAACCGTCAGAGCAACGGTAAGACCGAGGGCGAGGAAATGCTCGATGCCTTCAAAGAGCATGGTATCTCGCTTACGCAAAACTCCTACGGTCCCTCGTTGGATAACCTTTGTCGTTACTTCTATCAGTTGGTCTATGATATTACCAAGGCTGACTTTGCGATGGATAAGCTCGCGATCACCGCGCCTACCCTTACGCTCGTATATGCTTCGGGGAATGACCAAGGCGCCTGCGGTGGTCGTTATACCTATCGTTCGGTGGCTCGTCGTGCGAAAAATATCATGCTCATTGGGGCAGTGGACGCCAACGCGCGTATTACGAGCTTCTCTAGTTGCGGTCCGCAAGACGATGGTCGTTTAGCGCCCACCGTTTGTGCGATGGGGGAAGATATTTGGTCTTCGAACAACTCTTATGAGTTTATGTCGGGTACCTCGATGGCTTGCCCAGCAGCCAGTGGAACGATGGTGCTCTTGACACAGCGATATCACCAGTTGCATAATGGTGCTGACCCGCAGTCTATCCTCCTCCGTGCGCTTTTGGCTAACACGGCAGATGATGCTGGGCGTTGGGGTCCAGACTATGTTTATGGTTACGGGGTTATCAATGGCAAGCGTGCCGTTGAGATGATGGAGCAAGGCAATTACCTCTTTGGGAAACCTCTCAAGGAAAAGGATGCCGCGCATGTTTACCCGTTGCAGATCCCCGCGGGCACTCGTCGTCTTCGCGTGATGATTACGTGGAACGACACGGTCTCGATGAAGGCGAATCGCCGTTACGGTGAACCCGCGCTTATCAATGACCTTGACCTCGTGGTAAAGAAGGGCGATGAAACGTTCTTCCCATGGGTGCTCGACCCCAATAATCCGCGTCGGAGTGCTACGACGGGGATTGACCGGATTAACAACATCGAGCAGGTGTTGATCGAAGATCCACAACCAGGGCTCTATAATATCCAAGTAATGCCCTCGCGTGTCGTTTCCACGGGACAAGAGTATGTCTTGACATGGTTTGTCGAAGACAAGGAGCTTGAGTTGACCTACCCGCTTGGGGGTGAGCGCTTCGAACCAGGAGACCCGATTCAAGTGGCGTGGAACAAGGTCTATGACTCTGTTTCCGTAGATTTGAGTTACGACGGAGGGAAGACATACACCGTGATGGCGGAGAAGATCCGCAACAACGTTACTGAGATTACGATCCCTGCCGACGCGCCGATGACCGGCAATGCGAAGGTACGCGTGAGACTTAACGATAAGGTCTCAGAGTCGCCCAATACGTTCTCCATTATGCCCGTTCCCAAGGATGTCAAGCTTAAGAGTGAATATTGCAGTACTACGGGTTGGGCTCTCTCATGGGAAAAGGTTCTTGGGGCGGAAAAATATAAAGTGTTGAAGGCAGATGTCCCCAATAGTGAGTATCATGAGATTGCAGAGGTGACCGAAACTTCGTACGCACTCAAGCCAGAGCATATCTCTTCTGAGAGTGCAAATGTCTTTAGTGTTGTTGCAGTAGGACCGAATGGCGTTCAGAGTCAACGGACGCCTGGGCAACTTGCTAAGGTTACAACGCCGTTGCCTAAGAATGAAACGGTGCTTTTGAACGAAACGTTTGTCAGAGTCCCGTCGCAATATATTCAACTAGACTCGGCGCATAACACTTGGGGGTTGGAAGAGTATTATAGGGAGGAAAAGTGGTCTGATTATGAACTCGGCTCGCATGCTCTGATTATCTCGGCAAAACAAGACGCCGATAATAGCGAGTGGAGTGACCGCGAGGCAGACTTCCCGAAGTCATACGAGCCTACAGAGAATAACAACGCCGTTCGGATGCGTATCTGCAACGTCGATCTTACTTCCTTTTCTAAAGGAAAGAATTAAGGAGGCGAGATCATCAGGCAACAAACAATTGGCTGAAGAGTTAGAGGCTAAATTTCGTGTCGATAAAAAGATGATGAAAAAAATGCGTTACAATGAGGCTTTGTCCGATA
>CALHZE010000255.1 GCA_938040915.1 uncultured Bacteroidia bacterium
ACAGTCGTACTCGGGTTAGTACTACGCGAATAAATGGCACTCGTGCCACCGATGGTCAAAAAAGTATGGCGTGCTACAAAAAGCTGCTCACAGCCTGCTACTACGTCCCAAGTAGAAAGTCCCCAACACGCCCCACTGCGCATCAGGAGTTCTAATACTACGTGTTTTTCAAAGATCTCGATGTTCGGGTGTTCTGAAACCTTCTTGGCTAAGAAGCTCGTTACAAGTGCCCCCGTGGCGTCGCCCCCCGCGTGTAATATGCGACGGTGGTGATGCCCCCCCTCGAGCCCGAGGGCTAAGAGCCCATCGGTTTGGTCGAAGTGCATGCCGCTCGCGATGAGCTCTTGGATGCGCTCTGGGGCTTCGTGCACCAACACGTCGACGGCGCTCCAGTCACAGAGTTCGCGTCCCGCTTGCAGGGTATCGGCGCGGTGCTCTTCGGGGCTATCCCCTTGGTCGGTCACGGCGGCGATGCCACCTTGTGCGTAATAGGAATTACTTTCGCGCACCCACGACTTCGTTACAATCGCTACGCGTCCGTAGCGTGCGGCACGTAACGCGACACTCAGCCCCGCGAGCCCACTGCCCGCGACGAGATAGTCAAAAGTGCGTAATTCGAGGAATGTGGATTGCTCCATAGGCTCGCCTACCTGACAGGCTGTCGGTTATTTTAGCACCGTAAAGATAGCTCTTTCCTCAAAAAAAGCCGCCCCGAATGGGACGGCTTTCCAATTCATACAAAGAACACTGTAAAGGGCTATTTCTCTTTAGAAATACAGCTAGGCTAATACTTGATAACCCTTACGCTTTTTTGCGCAGAATTTGCCCCGTAAACACGCACAAAATAGATGCCTGCGGGAAGTGCCTCGGTGTCGACCGTCGTCTCGCTGCCATCAAACACACCCGAGCGTACGACCGAACCTAGCGCGTTGATCACCTCGTAAGTGCCCGCTACCGCCTCAGCATTCCGAATACGAAGCTGTGCCCCGAAGGGGTTGGGCGCTACGACGAGGCTCTCTAATGCACCATCTTCCACGGCGTTAGTCTTGTCGTTGACCCGTACGGTGCAAGTCGCCGTTTTACCACCTGCCGAGGCTGTAACGACTGCGCTGCCCGCCTTGATAGCCTTTACCATCCCTTGCGCCGAGACCGTCACAATACCCTCGTTGGGAGTCACCGTCCACGTTACCTCGGGGAGGGTTGCTTCCGCAGGCTTCGGCGCTACCCCCAACTGTTTCTTTTCACCAACGACAAGGATAAGCTCTGTGGGCGTGAGTGTAATTCCCTCCAGCGCGACGGGCGGCGTGATTGTCCCCTCGTCCTTCTTAAGCTGTACGGTGCAGAAGTCATTCGCCTCGCCCACAGCACTTTTTACCACCACCTTGACCTCTTGGGCTGCTGCAATCGGTTTATCAGCCTTGAGAGTTACCACACCATCAAGGGCAGTGACCGTAAGCGGCGCATCGGTAGGCGTGAGAGTCACGGTTACCGCCTTGTTGACATTCGCGGTCGGAGAAAAGACGAGGTTGATAGACCGCGTATCGCCCTTCTTGAGAGTAATGGTCTTATCGCCGGCGGGAATCGTTATCGACGTAGGCGCAACTGGCTCCTGAGGCGTAGTACCCTCCTCGTCCTTTTTAAGCTGTACGGTGCAGAAGTCATTCGCCTCGCCCACAGCACTTTTTACCA
>CALHZE010000256.1 GCA_938040915.1 uncultured Bacteroidia bacterium
CCGAGGGGACGTGCTCCACGTCAAACATTCAGCGGGTGTTTACGGTCGGTTATCCGCGTGCTGGGCGTATCGTCTCTCAGCTCGAACGGGCGGGGGTCGTGAGTGCCAAACGCGGTACCAAGGAGCGAGAAGTATTAGTGTAGCGCAAGAGGAACAAAAAGGAACAATCAGTTAGGGGATGTCAGACGCACCTCAACAACCGGTATCTGCTCAAGAGTCTCCGTTGCGGAGTGTAAAGACTTATAAGGCGCTTTTCCCCGTTGTGATCGGGTTAGGGGTCGTGGGAGGGCTTTTCTACCACGAATTCCGTCCCGAGGCGATGGATTTTGTCTCGTGGTCGTGGGGAGTGCTTCTTTGGTTCTTTGTCGCGTTGCTCTTTATGTTGGGGCGCGATCTGGGGTACGTATGGCGCATCCGGATCTTGTCAGAGGGGCGCTTGAGTTTCCTTCAGGCGTTGCGTGTGATCATGTTGTGGGAGTTTACCTCGGCGATTACGCCCTCTGCGATCGGGGGAACGAGTGTGGCGATCCTCTATGTAGCGAAGGAGGGGCTTTCAGTGGGGCGTAGCTCAGCGGTGGTGATGGCGACGAGTTTCCTTGACGAGCTTTATTTTCTGGTCATGTTCCCCGTCTTGCTGCTCCTAGTGGGACCGTCCCGACTTTTTACGATTGGTGGGGACTCGTTTTCGTGGACGAGTGGTCTTTTCCTTTTTGCAACTCTTGGTTATGCGCTCAAGGCGGTCTATGTGGGGATACTTTCTTATGGGTTCTTTGTCAACCCCCGAGGGCTGAAGTGGTTGCTGCTCAAGATTTTTAAGCTCCCTATCTTGCGGCGTTGGAAACAGGGGGCTCATCAGGCGGGGACAGAGATTATTCAGACCTCGCGTGAGTTTCGTCACAAGCCATTCGGCTATTGGTTAAAGGCTTTTTTTGCGACTTTCCTTTCGTGGACGTCGCGTTATTGGGTCGTGAATGCGATACTGTTGGCATTCTTTACCGTGAACGAGCATTTTCTCATTTTTGCGCGGCAGCTGGTGATGTGGATTATGATGCTCGTGAGCCCGACGCCGGGGGGGAGTGGTTTTGCCGAGTATGTCTTTACGCGTTACCTGGGCGATTTTATCCCCGTAGCTCCCGAGGATCTGGGGGCAGTGGCTATTGTCTTGGCATTTATTTGGCGTTTGGCGACCTATTACCCTTATCTTATCGTGGGGGTCTTTCTTTTGCCGAAGTGGATGCGTAAGCACTTCCTCACGACGAAGAAATAGAGAATTACAGACCACACATGCGACGTTTAGAAGTTTTAGCCCCTGCGGGCAATTTCGCTTGTTTGCGGGCTGCCATCCAAGGTGGGGCAGATTCCGTCTTTCTTGGGGTGGGGGAGCTGAATATGCGAGCCTCGTCAAACACCAATTTCACGGTCGAGACCCTTCCGGAAGCGGTGGCGATTTGTCATGAAGCGGGGGTAAAGCTCTACCTCACGGTCAACACGATCGTTTATAACGAGGAGTTGGTAGCAGTGAAGGAGACCTTGGCGCTGGCGAAGCGGGTCGGGGTCGACGCCATTATCGCGAGTGATCAAGCGGTTATCGTGTTGGCGCGCGAGTTGGGGTTGCGGGTGCACCTTTCTACGCAGCTTAGTATCTCCAATACCGAGGCTCTCAAGTTTTATAGCCATTGGGCAGACGTGGCCGTGTTGGCGCGCGAATTGAGTCTGGAGCAGGTGCGCCGTATCACAGACGATATCCAAGAGCAGCAGATTTGCGGACCGAGTGGTGAGCTCATGCAGATAGAGATCTTCGCCCATGGGGCGCTTTGTATGGCAGTCTCGGGTAAGTGTTACCTGAGCCTTCATGAGGCAAACCGGTCGGCGAATCGTGGGTCGTGTGTGCAGATTTGTCGTCGGAGCTATGAGCTCAGAGACAAGGAGTCGGACAACGCGATCGAGGTGGACAATGAGTATCTGATGTCGCCGAAGGATTTGAAGACCATTCATTTCCTTAACAAGATCGCCGATGCGGGGGTTGCGATACTCAAGATAGAGGGGCGTGCACGTGCTCCCGAGTATGTGCTTACCGTTACGCGGTGTTATCGCGAGGCTGTGGATGCGTTGGCAGAGGGGCGTTGGAATGAGTCTATGGTGGCAGATTGGGATGCGCGCCTCGCTTCGGTCTTTAATCGCGGTTTTTGGGATGGTTATTACCTCGGTCAGCGACTCGGGGAATGGTCACCCCATTATGGGTCGGCGGCTACGGAGAAGAAGGTGCAGTTAGGACTGGTGCGTAACTTCTATGATCGGTTGTCGGTGGCAGAGGTGGTGATTCATTCTGAGGGGGTGCGAGTGGGCGATTCCCTCTTTATTATTGGGGAGACGACGGGGGTGGTGAGCCTAAGGGTCGAGGAGCTTCGGAATGACGCAGGCGAGCGCTGTGAGACGCTTAAGAAGGGGAGTGTGGGGGCTTTCCGAGTCCCACAGAAGGTGCGTAAGGGCGACAAGGTCTTTTTGCGTCAACCCAATGTAACCGAATAGATTGGTAGCATGGCAGGGTGGGTTAGCGATGTGACGAAGTTTGTGAATGATTTACAAGCTACGATTACGGGGTTTGACGAAGGTCGTTTCTGTCCGTTTTATTTCTTGCATGGGGCAGAAAAGGTGTCTTATTTCTCGATGCTGTTGGCGGACATGATCGAGGATACCGCCGTATTGCCAGAGCATCGGCATTGGAACTACTATAAGGTCATCCTCTCTAGTTCGGATCGTTTCGAGACCGATATTTATTCGGCAGGGCTTTTAGCCCCGCGTGGTGGTGCGCCGCGGACGTTGATCTCTGTCAGGGAAGCGGAATTTGTCAAGAGTTGGGACGTGCTTTTGCCGCTTTTTGAACGCCCGAACCCGACGGCGGTTATCGTGTTGCAATTTGGTGTAGAGGTGGAGGCAAAGGATTTTAAGAAGAGTCCTGAGCTTAAGAAGATCATGGATATCGCCTCAAAGAGTGGTGGGTTGTTCTCTTTCCAGCAGATTCATGAAAGTCGGGGCGATCGAGTAATAGAGTTTATTGCACGGCGTCACAACCTCACGATAGCGTCTAATGCGATCTTTCGCTTGAAGACGCTTTATGGGGCAAACTGGATGCTTATTGACAATGAGCTCCGGAAGGTGGCGGCGACGCTCCCTGCGGATGGGGAGCAGCAGCTCACGTTACAGGCCTTCGAATCAAGCACGTCGAACCGGACTTATACGCTGAGTGATTTGACCAAACTCCTTGTTTCGAAAGATATCACGAAGGTGCTCCCCGCCTTAGAGAGTTTGACTACAGGCGCGGAGGCGGTTGGGCTTGAGCTATTGGTCTCCGCTCTCTATCGTCATTTCCGTATGATTTTCCTCTATGGGGTTTTGAAGCTTCGGATGGACAATGACGAGATCTTTAAGCGCCTCGGTGTTTATGCCAGTCAGCAACAAGACTGCATATTGAGCTCGAAGGTCTATGACCCCTCGCGTTGTGCCAAGATATTCGAACTATTGCGCGAATTTGACCAAAAGATCAAGACGGGGGTTATCTCGCGCGATAAGGACACCAATCAGGAGTTTGAGGCGATGAAGCAGCTTTTGCTCCAAATCTTTAGGTAGAGAGTCGCGTGGGGGGGGGAATGTTGGTAATTTATATTATCCTCATTACGGTTGGGGTGTCGCTTTGGGCGCTTGCGCGTCGCGATCTCTTTTACCGCTTGGCGCTTTCTTACCACGAGATCGTGGAGCGTCGCCAGCTTTACCGTCTTCTTTCCCATATGTTGGTACACGGAGGGTGGATGCATCTATTGATTAACATGTAT
>CALHZE010000257.1 GCA_938040915.1 uncultured Bacteroidia bacterium
CGTTTCAAGGAGATGGTGATTCGTGGTTTCCACACAGAATTGGAAGCGGTATACGAAGAGAAGAACCAGACCATGGACAACGACGTGACGCGCGTCATCGACTCGCTCATGCACAGCCTCTTCCCCAAGTACCCGTATGGCACACAGACCACCATCGGTACGCAAGAGCACCTTAAGAACCCCTCTATCGTCAACATTATCAATCACTACAAGACGTGGTACGTGGCTAACAACGTCGCGATTTGCTTGGCCGGAGACCTCAACCCTGAAAAGACCATCGCCCTCATCGAAAAGTACTTCGGTGATATGGGCTCTAACGACCACTTGCCCGTCCTCAAGGCGCCGCCGCTCCCTCCGCTCAATCGGATTGTGGAAACCAACGTTTATGGCAAGCAGCAGGAGATGACCGCCGTGGCATGGCGTATGCCGGGGACGGCTTCTGACGAGGCACACCTTGTGGCCATCCTTAGCGACCTGCTCTCTAACGGACAGGCTGGGCTTCTCGACCAAGAGATTAACCTCAAGCTTAAGGCGCTTGGCGCGCAGGTCTTCCACTTCGATATGGTAGATTACGACCTTCTTGCTACGATCGTCGTGCCTCTCCAAGGCCAGTCACTCGAAGAGGCGCGAGACCTCATCCTCGAACAAATCAAACGTGTCCGCAAGGGCGATTTTGACGAGTCGCTCCTGAAGTCTATCGTTCGCAATCGCGAGTATGCACAGCAACGCGAGCTCGAGTCAAACAAGGCGCGCGTAGACATCATGGTCAACTCGTTCCTCTCCAAGCACCCATGGAAAGATCAGGTCGCTATGCTAGACAAGATGCGTAAGGTGACCAAGCAAGAGATTGTCGACTTTGCCAACAAATACCTAAGCCTCAACGGCTATGCGGTTTGCTACAAGCGTCAGGGCGACAACACCTCGGTGGTGGGGATCGCGAAGCCTGCGATCACGCCCATCCAGATGAACCGTGACTCGGTGAGTGACTTTGTGCGCCGCATCCAGAACTCCAATCCGTCGCCCATCAAGCCCGTTTTTGCGAACCCGAAGAAGGAATTGCAGTTCTTTAACCTGCGCAAGGGCGTAGACGTCATCCTCTCTAAAAACACGGTTAACGGCCTGTTTGAAATTACCTATCGCTTCGAGTTTGGCGCAAAGCACAGCCGCACCATCGGGCTCGCGGCAGAGTACGCACAGTACCTCTCCTCGTCAAAGTATAGCCTTGTGGACTTTAACAGTAAGCTCTACGAACTCGGGGCTGGCTACGGACTCTCTACAAGCGACGACAACGTTTACCTCACCATCTACGGTTTGAACGAAGAGGTACGCCCGACGCTCGCCCTCGTAGAAGAACACCTCCGTTCGCTCGTGCCCGATGCTGAAAAATACAACGAGTTTATACAGGCTGTACTCAAGGGGCGTGCGGACAAGCTCCTTGACCCTAAGGGTGTCTTTGGCGCTCTTTACGCATACGTGCAATATGGACCGAAGAACCCCACCAATAGCGTACTCTCTAACGAGGAGCTCAAGGCACAGAAGCCCGAGGATTTGGTCAAGGAAATAGCTTCCCTGTTTAACATGCCGCACACCGTCGTAGCCTTCACTCCAGACAGTAAGGGCGATTTGACTAAGGTGCTCAACGCGACACACCCTGCCCCCGCTACCTTGGCAGAGTTGCCTAAGCAGCTCCACGACTTTAAGATGCGTGTGCCCCAGGGCGAGTCGCAAGTGTATGTGGTTAACTTCCCCGAAGCAAACCAAATCTTCTTGTCACACTACGGTAACTCTGACGAACGCTACGATGTGAACAAGGCCGCAGTACGTCGCTTGTACAATGAGTATTTTGGCGGCTCTATGAACGCGATTGTCTTCCAAGAGATCCGCGAGGCTCGTGCTTTGGCTTACAGTGCCTTCTCGGTGTACCGTACGCCAAGCCGCAAGGAAGACCCCTATTACCTCTACTCCTACATCGGTACGCAGGCGGATAAGTTGCCAGATGCAATTGCAGCCTTCAACGAGATTCTTCTCAACATGCCCGAATCAGACAAGGCGTTTGAGGTGGCAAAGAACGGTATCCTCGAGCAGTTGCGCACCAAGCGTTTCGACGGACGGTCGATGCCCAACCTCTACTTCTATCTCAAGCAGCTTGGGGTAGATAAGAGCATCGACGAGGTGGTGTACAACGCCGTACCGAAGCTCCGGATGCAGGACGTGGTAGACTTCCAGAAGAGTGCCGTGAAACCCTTGGTGTATGACTATGCCGTACTGGGCGACCCGCAAAAGACCGATCGACCCACCCTCGAAAAGTTGGGTAAGGTCAAGGAAGTGAAGATCGAAGAGCTGTTCGGTTTCTAGACATTTGTGTGTGGGGTCTACCCACGGGGGATGAGTAAAGAGACGGGTGCAACGGCGTTGCGCCCGTCTCCTCTTTGTAGCAGCAGACAAGGGACGCGTGCACTCGCCGCTGTAACCCCCCTTGCCCTATTGCGTATACCCTACCGCCTAGTCGACGTCCGAAGTGTGTTATGGGGCTCAGCCTTAAACAATGACTTTTCTTCACTGTGTGGCTTCTAGGGCGAGTGCAACTAAAGTGTATAATCAAGTGATACCAATATAATGCTTAAAGTGAGTTTACGCTCAAAGATGCTCGTAACGATCGGGCTTTGGATGGGTATTGTCGTCTCTATCTACAGTTTCGTTACTTACTCTAGCGCACGAAAGCGCTGGCTGGAAGAGACGCGTGGGCAACGTAATGAAACCTATTTAAGTGTGGCGAATGGCAACTTATCTTCTGTGCTCGCTTCCTCGCAACTGATGAGCAATTACTTGAGTAAGCAACACCTCTTTGCCGAATTCCTCTCTGGGGGCATGCGCGACACGGCGCTCCGTGCCAAGGTGATCGAACAGCTCCGTTCCCTTAAGGAAGTGGGGTATTCCGCGAACCTTACCGATGCGCGTACGATGGCGTTGATGGACGAGAACCTAAACCTCATTCATATCATAGATGAGACGAACCCGTTGCCTACCCATCAGTTCTATTTCAACCATTTGCGACAACACCAGCGTATCCGCTACAATTATAACTACAATGCCGAGCTAGGCGGCTCGTTCTTTTTTTGCAACATTACCATTGGAGACCTTGATCATCCACTCGGGATTGTCAACTTCTCCTTCCAGCCGCAGGTGGTGATGGACAACCTCGCTCGCGGAAAGATAACCCCCTCGACCGAGCTATTTATTCTAGATGCGGCTGGGCAAATTGCCTTTTGTACCAATCCTGATTGGATACTAAAAGACTTCCGTCAGCTCATGGGCGATGAGCTGGGGCAAATACCCTTTCGGGGCGAACGTGGTTATGTGACCGAGTTGCGACACAACGGACAGGAGGTCGAAATGTCATGGATGCCCGTGGAAGGGTATTCCTACAAGACGGTGGCGCTCATCCCTTACCAAGAGCTTATTGCCCCGCTTGCTGCAATGCGTTCACAAGCCTTCTTTTTCGCGCTTATTGTCTTTGTGGTGATATTGCTTACTACCTACATCGTTTTCTCGCGTTTAGGGCGTGTTATATGCGCTATAAGGGAGTATATTACACGCTTCGTCGATGGCGATAATCAAGTTTCGCTCCCTGAGCGCTTTATGCGTCGTGGTGACGAAGTGGGGGATCTGGCGCGCGCCTTCGATCGCTTGAAGGAGATTCAGCAGCGCATCATGGCCACCGTTTCGCAGATGCATGAGACGGTGAGCGCCCTTCGCCAAAGTCGGACACTGCTCGCCGAGGGAACGTCGCAGATCCGTAGCAGTGTGGCGACCCAAGGTGAGGCGAGTCAAAACCTCAGGGAGGATGCCGTTGAGTTTCAAGAGATAATCCGTAACACGTCGCTAAAGACCACGGATATGGCGGCTGAAGCAACGGGCGCCATGGAGGAAGCTAAACAAGGGAAGGAGATCGTCGAGCGTGTCATCTCCTGTATCGATGCGGTGTATAAGGACATTCATCAAGTCAACGAGTTAGCACACCAAACAAACATTCTTGCCCTCAATGCTGCCGTGGAAGCGGCGCGTGCGGGGGAGGCCGGACGCGGTTTTGCCGTAGTGGCTTCCGAGGTTCGTAATTTAGCGGAAAAGAGCCGCGAAGTCGCTTTAGCCGTCGGGGCGCAAACCCAAGAAGCGGTACGCGATGTGAAAGAGGCCGGAACCTACTTCCTTAACCTAGAAGGCGCGGTGACCCGCGTGGCACAACAGACCATTTTGAGTATCAGTACAAGTCAAGAGCAGGAGGCGATGGCAGACCATCTGCAAGAGGCTGTCCAAACCCTTAAGCAGAATGCTGACAACGAGACGGTGATCTCTGAGCAGTTCGAACGCCTCGTGCAGTCTATCGAAACCGAGGTCACGCGCCTCTCAGAGAGCGTCGAGGCTTTGGTGGGGGGGGCCTAGCCGATCGAAAGAGCGGGGGCGTCGAGGCTCCTTTTTTATACACTTTCTTAACAAGTCAAATTAAGCCAACTCCTGCTATCTTTGTGGTGGCATTGCTGGCGATTGACCATTTCCCTCAGGGCTAGGCGTGGCAAAGAAGAGGTGATTGACCAGCCCTGAGGGCGTTATAACGAACTAATACATACAACATAATGAAACGTGGCGGATTACTGCTAAAGATGTTGCTCATCTTTGGTATCTGGATGGTGGTTTTGGGCATCGTCTCGTCCCTTAGCATTTACAATTCGGCAAGCACACGTTGGCTTTCAGACGTGCGAGACGTCAAAAGCGAGGCTTATCTCCGAGTTGCAAATGGTAATCTCGCATCGATGCTTTCCACCACGCATGCGCTGAGTAAGGTCTTGCGCGAAGACCCGCTCTTTGTACGTTATCTTGCTGGTGGGGCGACCGACACGGTACTGCGTAAGATGGTCATCCAAAAACTCAATTCTCTCAAAGAGGTGGGGTTTCCCAATATCAACTTTGTAAACCATGTCACCCTTGAGTATATGGACGAAAACCTTAAGGTGCTCCACCCCCTCGACCCCAACAACCCTGACGGCGGTCACCAGTTCTATTTCGAGCACCTCCGCTTGGGGCAGCCCATCCGCTTCAACTACAACTATGACGAGGTGATTCGTAAGACCCTCTTCTTTGTGAACGTGACCATCGGCGACGTTGCTAACCCACTCGGGCTCATTAGCTTCGCCTTTGAGCCTAAAATCGTGATGGACGAACTGGCGCTCGCCAAGCTGACGCCCAACACCGAGATCTTTATCGTCGACTCGGTGGGGCAGATCTCCTTTGCCACCAACGCCGAGTATATTAAAAAGGACTTCCGGAAGGTCGTGGAGGGGGCGTCGGGCAGCACCCCCTTTAGCTCGAAAGAGGGGTATGAGAAAAATGCGCAGTGGCATGGCAGACGCGCCGAGATGGCCTGGATGTCGGTGGGAAGC
>CALHZE010000258.1 GCA_938040915.1 uncultured Bacteroidia bacterium
GTCGACGGTTCGAAGTTTGACTTAGGCGACAATAATACGCCCACTAACGACCCCGCGCTACTCAACAATGAGTCGCGGACGAGCATCGTCCCCGATGGCGCTCTTGGCGTCTATCTTTACGCTTCGCATTTTTACGTGGGAGGGGCTTCGCAGCAGCTTTTTGGCAACGAGCTTGCGTTTTATGGCAAACCCATCCTCCCCAACACGTTGAAACGGAGTTTTTATCTTCACGCCGGTTATTTGATATACCTGAGTGAGAGCTTTGAGTTAGAGCCGGCGCTGATTGCCAAGTTCTCGCCCCCTTCCCCCTTTCAGTTTGATGTCAATGTCAAGGCGACCTATCTCAATCGGGTTTGGGCGGGGGTCTCCTATCGTCATGGTGATGCGGTGAGTTTCCTCATCGGCTACAAACATGACAACCGCATCCTCTTTGGTTATAGCTTTGACTATAGCTACACACGTCTCCGTTCCTACTCGATCGGCTCTCACGAGTTGATGATCGGCTATCAGTTTGACAAGATTAAGTAGGAGCGTTGGTCTTATGCGGGCGTCCCATGCGCGCAAACAAAAAACGGACGCACGCGATAGGCGTCCGTACAGAAGACCATTCGCTTGATATTATCCGCAGTGCGGGCGACAAGGACAATCTTAACTATAGCCACTCTAAATTTCTGTGCCAGTGGCTGGCGAGGTGGGTAAGATGGGAAATCCGCCCTACCTTTGCCTCAAATTTCTTTTATACGGAGCGTAAGATAGATAATACGATACAGAATATGGGAGGAGGTATCTTTAGCAACTCGGTAGGGCACAAGCTCGTGATGGCGGTCTCGGGGCTCTTTTTGGTGCTCTTTCTCTTGGTACACTTGAGTATGAACCTGACGCTTGTGCTTAATGATGTGCATCTGTTTGGGCACTATTGGGCAAAGGGGGAGCTGTTTAACACGGGGGCGCACTTTATGATCTCGACGCCGCTCATCCGTCTGATGGAGCCGGTGTTGGCGGCAGGGTTTATATTCCATATTGTTTATGCGACGTGGATCACGGTGCGTAACCGCAAGTTCCGTCCGGTGGGGTATGCGGTGCGTTCGGGGAATCATCTGACCTCGTGGTCGTCGAAGAATATGTACATCTTGGGGGCAGCGATATTGCTATTCCTCGTGCTTCATATTTGGAACTTTTTCTATCGCTTCCGTTATACGGAGATGCCTAAGACGGTGGTGAATGGGGTGACGATGGACGACTCTTTCACTGTCGTTTCGGCGCTTTTTGAGGGGAGTGTGATCTATTGCGTGCTTTATATGGTAGCGGGGCTTGTCCTCGGGTTGCACCTTTCACACGGTTTTTGGTCAGCCTTTCAGACGGTGGGGTGGAACAATGTGCGTTGGATTTCGCGCCTGCGTGTGATTTCCATAATAGTGGCGATTGCGATGGGCGTGGGCTTTGCCATCATCCCGCTTTATTTCTTGGTAGTCCGTTAAACGTCAAAGATTTGGAGTAAATGAGTGTGGTATTAGATTCGAAAGTGCCAGAAGGACCTTTGGCGGAGAAATGGGATCGACACAAGGCCTCTCTTAAGTTGGTAAACCCAGCGAACCGTAAACGCCTCGATATCATCGTTGTGGGCACGGGGCTCTCGGGCTCAACGGCGGCTTCGGCACTTGGGGAGTTGGGGTACAACGTCAAGGTATTTTGTTTTCAGGATTCCCCGCGAAGAGCGCATTCGGTAGCAGCGCAGGGGGGGACGAATGCGGCAAAGAACTACAAGAACGATAACGACAGCGTGTATCGTCTCTTTTACGATATGCTCAAGGGGGGCGATTTCCGTTCGCGCGAGGCAAATGTTTACCGTGCAGCACAAGTGAGTAACGATGTGATCGACCACTTTACGGCAGTGGGTGTCCCTTTTGCGCGCGATTACGGCGGACTCATCGAGAACCGTTCTTTTGGCGGGGTGCAAGTTTCGCGAACCTTTTATGCACAAGGGATTACGGGGCAGCAGTGTCTGCTCGGGGCGTATAGCACCCTTAATCGTCAGGTGGCTAAGGGGACGGTGACGGTCTACTCGCGTCGCGAGATGATGAACATCGTGGTGGTGGACGGACGTGCGCGAGGGATTATCACCCGTAACCTCGTGACTGGGGAGCTTGAGCGCCATAGTGCCCATGCGGTGATTTTAGCCACGGGGGGGTATGGGACGATTTACTACTACTCGACCCTTGCCCTTAATAGTAATGGTTCGGCGGCGATGACCGCGTACCGCAAGGGGGCGTTCTTTGCCAACCCGAGCTTTATACAGATACACCCGACGGGGTTGCCGATGCTCAATGAGTTTCAGAGCAAGTTGACCCTTATGAGCGAATCGTTGCGTAACGATGGGCGTATTTGGGTGCCCAAGAAGAAGGGCGATACGCGCAAACCGACGGAGATCCCCGAGGAGGAACGTGACTATTACCTCGAGCGGCGTTATCCCGCCTTTGGTAACCTTGTGCCGCGCGACGTGGCTTCGCGTGCTGCTAAAGAGCGTTGCGATGCGGGGTATGGTGTGGGGCCGACGGGGCAGAGTGTGTACCTTGACTTTTCTGAGGCGCTCGGGCGTTTGGGAGAGACTGTCTTGATGGAGCGCTATGGCAACCTTTTCGAGATGTATGAGAAGATTGTGGGTGAGTCGCCGCTTAAAACGCCGATGCGAATTTACCCTTCGGGGCACTACACGATGGGGGGGCTATGGGTTGATTATAACCTGATGACCACCATCCCAGGGCTCTTTGCCATTGGGGAGAGTAACTTCTCAGACCAAGGGGCGAACCGTTTGGGTTCGGCATCGCTGATGCAGACCTCGGGGGATGGCTATTTCATCATCCCCTACACCATTGCCAACTACCTGTCTGATCAGATTCGTGTGCCGCGTTTTGATACGCAGACCAAAGAGTTTGAAGAGGCGGAAGCAGAGGTACGCGCGAGGATCGATCGTCTGATGGGGGTTAAGGGTACGAAGTCGGCGACCTCTTTCCACAAGCGTTTGGGGAAGATCATGTGGGAGTATTGCGGGATGTCTCGCAACGAGGCTGGTTTGAAGAAGGCGCTTGAGGAGCTTGCTGCGCTAGAGGCGGAGTTCTGGAAAGACCTTCGTATTCTGGGGACAGACCAAGGGATCAATCAAGATTTGGAGAAGGCAGGGCGTGTGGCAGACTTCTTTGAAATTGGGCGGTTGATGTGTCTTGATGCACTGAACCGTACGGAGAGCTGTGGGGCGCACTTCCGTGAAGAGTCGCAGACCGAGACGGGGGAGGCCAAGCGTAACGACGCCGAATTTTCTTATGTCTCGGCATGGGAGTATAAGGGTAAGGAGCTCCCCGAGCTACACAAAGAGCCCCTCAAGTTCGAATATGTGAAGTTGGCGGAACGGAGTTACAAGTAGGGGAGAAAGGAGATTAGGACGATGGACATTACACTCAAGATATGGCGTCAGGAGAACCCGAAGGCAAAGGGGCGATTTGAGAAGTATCCGCTCAAGAACGTCGTGCCCGATATGTCGTTTCTCGAGATGTTAGATTATCTCAATTCGGAGCTTCTTACGCAGGGGATAGAGCCCGTGGCTTTTGACCATGACTGTCGGGAGGGGATTTGCGGTTGTTGTAGTCTTTTCATCAACGGTAAGCCGCACGGGCCAGAGACGAAAACGACGACCTGTGAGTTGCACATGCGTTCGTTTAAGGACGGGGCGACTATTACGGTAGAGCCGTGGCGTGCAGGGGCATTCCCTGTGATTAAGGATCTCATCGTTGACCGTAACGCCTTTGACAAGATACAGCAAGCGGGGGGCTTTATCTCAACCAACATCGGGGCAGCGCAGGATGCGAACGCGATACTTGTCCCCAAGCACAAGGCCGATGAGGCGATACTCGGGGCGAGTTGTATTGGTTGTGGGGCGTGCGTAGCGGTTTGCAAAAATGCGTCGGCGATGCTTTTTGTCTCGGCAAAGGTGTCGCAGTATGCGTTGCTGCCACAGGGGCGTCCAGAGGCAGAGATCCGAGTGCAGCGGATGATAGCGAAGATGGATGAGCTCGGTTTTGGTGGTTGCACCAATACGCGTGCTTGTGAGGCAGAGTGTCCGAAGGGGATCTCTATTGCGCACATCGCGCGTCTGAACCGCGAGTTTGTGGTAGCGAAGTTGCGTAAGTAGGGGGAGAGCCTCAAAAGGGAGACAGACATCCCGTTACGCCCGAGTGGTGTGGCGGGATGTCTGTTGTTAAATAGAATGCGTGCGCCCCTGCGCGGCTTGTCTCCGGACTTCTTATTTTCGTCAACAGGAATTACAGATTTATATATGAGGCGTAACAAAAACGCCGTGGAATAGCTTTATGAGTATACCCAGTGCTGGTGGGAGGGGGGAGTCTAGACTTTCGCCACTCGGGTTGAGGTGTTATCGCGCAATTAGCTAGTTCAACATAATGATGAGTCGAAGGCATATTTACGGGTTGCTCTTTGCGGTATTCCTGTTCCTCTTTGGGGCAGGAAATGTGTTTTCCGCTTATGATGAAAACGCTTTTGTCACTAAGTGGACAGCTACGGGGACAGTGCTTAAGATGAAGCTGTTTGGGACGGGGATTAAAGTGAGAGTGTATGTGGCTGGACAACCAGAGGGGACGTTTGTCGACGCAACGGTGAATGCTGATAACCTGTGGGAGAAGACCGTCACTAAGGGTACCACTTACATAGTCGAGTTTAAGGGGCTTACAGGCTTCCGCGTAATAAGTACCTCAGATATCCAAACGGTTGAACAGTGGGGGACGTCGAAGTGGAAAACTCTCAAAGAGGCATTCTCTGGATGTGGTAAGCTGGATATCGCTCCCACAGTGATCCCGCCGCATCCGGCGCAACCTGTTCCTAACGTCCCAGACCTCAGTATTTGCGAATCTGTGGCCTCGATGTTCAAGGATTGCTCTAGTCTACAGAATATAAACGCTAAGGATTGGAAGGTGGGGAATATTACACATTTCACCTCTATGTTTGATGGGTGTCTTTTGCTTGCTAAGGACAATTTGGAAAACCAAGGTTTTAAGGTATGGAAACCGCAGCGCGTGCTCGAAGTTCAGAGTATGTTCAAGGATTGTAAGTATTTTGATGCTGATTTGTCCGCTTGGAAGACGTATACGGAGCATCTCACGAGTCTGTACCAGACCTTTTCTGGATGTTCTGCATTTGCTGGAAAGGGGTTGAAGGATTGGAATGTGAGCAATGTGGAAAATTTTGCTAATGCTTTCTATGGTTGTGAGAAGTTTGAAGAGCCCATCGGAGGATGGAATACAGGGAAGGCGACCTCCATGCGGGCTATGTTCGCGGGCTGTAGCTTGTTTAATAAAGATATAAGCAAGTGGAATGTGAAAAAAGTCACCGATTTCGTGCAGATGTTTGCTGGTTGTTCCAAATTTAACCAAGATCTCGGTGCATGGTTAGACCCCAATAATATTCTTAATCCAGGGGGCAATGCTGCGGTACGACTAGATGAAATGTTTGCTCTGTGCAAAGAGTTTAACGTCGGGACTAATCCCAATGGGCTTAATGGATGGGATGTGAGCGGCGTCACCTCGATGTATCGTACTTTCCATGCGTGTAAAGATTTCAATAAACCATTGAATGACTGGAAGGTGGGTAATGTCAAGACCATGCAGGGGCTTTTTGAGGAGGCTATACATTTTAACCAGTCGCTTTCCAAGTGGGATGTCTCTAACGTGAAGTCGCTGCATAAGACCTTCCGTTTGTGTGGGGCGTTCAATCAGGATATGTCGGGCTGGGCAGGGAAGACGGGTAAGGTCACGGACTTCCGAGAAACGTTTGCGAACTGTGATGCATTTGTCGGGACGGGGTTAGACGATTGGGACGTTTCACGCGGAGAAATTTTTGAGAGCATGTTCTTCCAAGACGGGAAGTTTAAGGGCAATCTCTCAAAGTGGGTTGTTGGGAATGCGACGACGTTTAATTCGATGTTCTTTCAGTGTAAAGAGTTTAACTCAGACTTGAGTAGATGGCGTCCGGTGAAAGTCACGACGATGGCTAGTATGTTCGCATACTGTGCCGCATTTAATTCGGATCTGAACGGGTGGCGAACTCCTGTTAATTTGAGTCTATATCAGACGTTTTATGAGTGTACGGCTTTCAATAAGTCTTTGGAGGACTGGGATGTGAGCCAAGTACGAGATTTTGGTCGTATGTTCTACAAGGCTATCGCATTCAGCCAAGATTTGAAAAAATGGAATACGGAGCGTGGGGAGAATTTTAAGGGCATGTTTTCTCAGGCTTATAGCTTTGAGAGTGATTTGAGCCAATGGAATGTGAGCCGCGCTACGAATATGAGCGAAATGTTCTTGACGGCTAGAAAATTCAAGTCAGATCTTAGCCAATGGAATGTGTCGAACGTCACCGATATGAGCTCTATGTTCGCTTGGACAGACTCTTTCAATTCGGATCTTACGAAGTGGGATGTCTCGAAGGTGAAGGACATGACTAAGATATTCCGCAGAGCGAAGGCTTTTGACTGTTCGTTAGGCAGTTGGGTCTTATCAAGTCTTGAGAGTGAGTTGACGCTCGAAGAGTCAGGGATGGGGATTGCGAACTATGATCGATCGTTGATTGGCTGGAATGAGAGCAATGTAAAAAACATCACCGTGAATGCGAAGAAATTGAAGTTCTTTAGCGATGAGGCAGATGTGGCACATACCACTCTATCAGGCACTACCAAAAATTGGTCTATTACCGATGCGGGACGCACGAATGCGAAGAAGATTCAACTCGATCCTGCTTATGATATAGAGTTGGATAATGGGAAAGTGTATTCTGGGGGAGAAACCTTAACTGTAGCACAGGTCGTTTGGAAGTTGATACAAACGGAAGGGGGAGTAACGAAAGATCTTCCTCTTTACGAAGCTACGTGGACTCCGTTAGATCCGACCATTGTAAGTGTCGAACAAAACAAAACTGCGAAAACCTTTAAACTCAAGGCATTGAAGCCTGGACGTACGATTATTAAGGTGTCTGTCTCGGGCGCGCAGGTATATGACGAGTGGTTAGTGAATGTGGTAATCTTGGTCAGCGACCTTAACTTTAGCCAAGAAAAGTATGAGATCCCATTGGGGCAAAAACTCGACCTTTCCAAGGAGCTGACCATCCTCCCGAATAATGCGTCGAACAAGAAAGTGTTGTGGGAATCAGAAGACAATAATGTCGTTTCGATAGATCCTGAAACGGGAGTTGCTACTGCTAAGAATGACGGAGAAACGCAAGAGACTTGGATCAAGGTGACGAGCCTTGATCGTCCCGAGGGGAAGCGTATTTCCCAAAGAGTGAAGGTCGTAGCAAAGCGCATCAAGACCGAGAAGGTAGAGGCAGAGCCACAAATACTCTATGTAAAACCAGGGGCGACGGTTGATCTTAAGGCAGTACTCACACCAGAGAATGCGACAAATCAGGTGGTAAATTGGACCTCGTCGAATCCGGCGCGTATTGAGGTTACGGATCCTGTGAACGGGAAGATTCATGTTAAAGAAACCCCAGATGGTCCATACGTGGTTGATGTGTTTGTGGAACAGGGGGCATTGAAGAGTACGTGCCGAGTGAATGTGCTTAGATCGAATGATATTGTTCCCACGAGTATTATACTCCTCCCCAAGACGTTGGAGTTGATGGTCGGTGAGTCGCGAATGCTGACGTGGACGATCTCCCCGAGTAACACACCTTATAAGGAGGTGGGTTGGCTTTCTTCTAATCCCGATGTGGTCTCTATCCAGAATGGGCGCGTTGTGGGGCTCGCAAAAGGAACTGCTGATATTGTGGTGAGATCGCATACCTCGCTTAACGTCTTTGACCAAATTGAGGTAACAGTTAACGAGATCGCGGTTACGGGAGTTGATATCGATAAGACCGCATCAAATTATCATGCACTCGTGCCAGCAGAGGATAGCTATTTTGAGATACCAGTAAATATACCTTCTTCGATCCCTTACATTATCGATCCCGAGGTCGCTACGAATAAGGCTATCGAATACGAAATCGACGATGCTGAAGTCGTGTCTGTGGTACAGGGTAAACTTGTCGGTAAGCTTGCGGGACAGACAACAAGAGTCCGTCTCAAGGCGCTTGGCGGCTCTAACGTTTATAGCCCCTATTTCAAGATCAAGGTCGTTGATAACAAAAAGCCTACGGGGCTGAGTATCCCACAAGATTTGATACTTAACCCTAGAGATATGGGGCGATTCCCGCTAACCTATATCCCTGCGGACGCGACCGATCGTCTCGTTTCGTGGAAGTCGACCGATCCGCAGGTACTTAAGGTTTTGTATGATGGTTCGTATGAGGCGCTTCAGGCAGGTACGGCAAAGGTGACGGTTTCGCTCGTGTCTGACCCAACCATCAAGGGCGAGTGCAATGTCCGTGTACTTCAACGTGTGTTGCCCGATGGGTTGAATATGATCCGGAATATTACAATCGGCGTGGGCAATTCGTATCGTTTTGCTCCCGAGGTGACACCACTCAACGCTACTGACCAACGTATCCTTTGGAAGGTGCTCGAGGGGGCGGATAAGATCGAGTTCAATGAGCAGGAGCTTACAGTGAAGGGGAGCGCGGCAGGGACGGCTAAAATAGAAGCTTCGTTGCGTGCGAAACCGGATGTGAAGGTGGAGTGTGTGATCAATGTGACGGCGACTGCTACACCGGCGGCAACGCAAATCCGTTTCAAAGAAGCTACGATAGAGGTTGAGGAAGGGAAGAGTAAGGATGTTGAGCTCGTCATTGAGCCCGAAGGAGCGACCCCGCTCGTGACCTATACCTCAGACAACCCGACATACGTTGTCGTCGCGGCCTCTAAAGAAAAGCAGAATGCGATGACGGTCTACGGGCGTCTCTACTCTGCGGGGCAACTCATCACGGTGCGTGGTGGCGGCGACAAGTCGTTTGATATGACGGTAAAGGTTATTCAAGCTCAAACGCCACAGAAGCCCGCGCCGACGAGTTTTGAGGTAGACTCAGAGCTTACGATCGTAAAGGGGGGCGTTGGTATTATTGAGATTAAGGGCGTCAACCCAGAAACGCATGACATCGAGCAGTTGATGTGGTCGCCTTTGACAGGCGGTATACACGCCAATGTGACTAAGACGGGGATTGTGCGCGCAACGAACACTCCAGGTGACGAACTCGTCACGATCGCAAACGGTGGTTTCTCGAAAACGGTCACGGTGCACGTGATTGACCCCAATGCGGTCGTGGACGTCGCCTCGTTTGATGTGGAACAGACGGAGATGACGCTCTACCTCGACGCGAATGGGCAGAACGGTGAAAAGCGTTCGGTTTTGCTGAAGGACGTTACGCCTGCGAATGCGTTGCCCTCGACTTTGGTGTGGACGCGTAAGACTGACCTGTACCCGAATAACGTCTTCGACGTAGATGTTAATGGTGTGGTCACAGCTCTGAAGGAGGGCGAACAGATTCTTGTGGTGAAGACCAAGACGACGCCTGTTGTGGAAAAGGAAGTGAAAATCGTGGTGGTAAAGCGGTCTACTACGCCTCCTACGCCAACCAAACCGGCACTTACTGCTTTTTCTGCGCCGACAGACCCCATCAGTGTGATGGTGAACAACACCACACTCGCCAAGTTGAATTTGACCCCTGCGGATGCCGACGTGAGTCAGCTCTCATGGACGGCGTCGCCTAGCGACCGAGCTTCGGTAAACAATAACGGCGAGATTAAGGGGCTTAAGGCGGGTAAGGTGACGATAACTGTAACGCACCCGACGTTGCCGCCTGTAACCTTCGATGTCATGGTGGTTGACCCGTCGCAGCCTCAGGAACCTACATACGCCACGGGCTTTGGGCTAGTCTCCAACACGCTGACGGTGGTTATGGGGAGTACGGGCGTTATTGAGTTGAAAGATATTGTCCCAGCCGGCGCTTCGACGGATAAGCTCGTTTGGGAAGCATTAACCCCTGCGATTTGTACGGTTGAAAAAGGGAAGGTGACGCCAGTATCGGTAAGTGATAATGGACAAGTGAGAGTTTCGGTAGAAGGTACGCCAGAGGCAGATCGTCTGGTGGTGACAGTGAAGGTGCTTCCTGCGAATGCGACCGATCCGGCGACAGATCCTAACGGTCCGAAGTCGCCGCTAGAAAGCTTTGCTGCTCCAACAACACAGATCAGTCTTACCGTAGGTAACACAACAACAGTGAAACTGAACGTAACTCCTCTTAATGCAGACCTCAGTAAGTTGAATTGGACCTCTTCTCGCTCTGGCGTTGCGACGGTAAACAATGACGGTGTGATAACAGGTGTTGCGGTGGGCAAGACTACGATTACGGTAACGAATACCGACAAACCAGCCGATCCGCCAGTGACTTTCGAAGTCGTTGTGGTTGCTGCGCCCAAACCAGCACTTAACAGTTTTGACAAACCAGAGAATCCTGTGAATGTGCTGAAGGATAATCCGACGACTCTGCCGTTGAAGACCGACCCCGAAAATGCAGATACGAGTGGTCTGGAATGGAGTTCGTCAGATACAGATGTTGCTACGATCGACAAGAATACAGGTGTGATCACGGGTCATAAGGGTGGTACTACGACCATTACGGTAAAAGATCCTAACGATCCGAGTAAGACGGTCTCGTTTGACGTTACGGTGGTTGACCCGTCGCAGCAGAATAAGCCAGCACTTAATGACTTTGACAAGCCAGAGAATCCGGTGAGCGTGGTGAAAGACAATCCGACGACTGTGCCGTTGAAACTCGATCCTGTCAATGGCGACACGAGCAAGCTCGAGTGGAGCTCGGCCGATGAGAATATCGCGACGGTTGATAAGCACACGGGTGTGATCACCGGCAAGTCGAGTGGTACGGTAAAGATTACGGTGAAAGACCCCGCGACGAACAAGGAAGTCTCGTTTGACATCACGGTGGTTGACCCGTCGCAGAATGGTGGTTCGAGCAAGCCGGCACTCGAGCGCTTCTCTGTGGTCAGCTCGACGGTGGTTGTGGTGCAGAACTACCGTTCGGTGGTACTGTTGCAACTGACGCCTGCAGATGCTGACATTAGTCGTTTGCGTTGGGAGAGCGATGACTCGTCGATTGCAACCGTTGAGGGAGGCGTGATCACAGGAGTATCGGTCGGTGAAACGGAAGTGACTGTGACCGACGAACAAACCGCAACGAGCTATAGCATCACGGTGACCGTCGTGTCAGACAATTCGATTACCTCGGTTGAGGATGCGGCGTTGGCACAGGTTGTGGTTGCTCCGAATCCGTTTGTCGGGTTCTTACGCATCCAGAGTGTGTCGGCGTTGGTTGAAGACTATGCCTTGCTCAGTGTCAATGGTCAGGTTGTGCGTGCAGGACGCGTGGCGGGTAGTGAGACGATGGTAGAGACCGAGGATCTCCCTGCGGGGCTCTATCTCTTGCGTCTGCGTGCTGCGAATGGCGCGTCGCGTACCCTTCGGGTTGTGAAGCGTTAGTTCGCTTACTTTAGGAACTAGTATGCGGGATGCACCTCCTTACGAGGGGGTGTGTCCCGTTTTTTGTCTCTGCGCTGGGGGGCAGGGGCGTATATGTGACACGTTCGATTTTATTACCTTTGTTCCCTAAAACAGGGGTAAGATTGAAAGATGAAGAAGTACAGACAATACGCTACCTTGAACCTAGCAGAGGTCGCCAAGGAAACGCTCGCCCATTGGGAGGTGATTCACGCGTTTGAGGCTAGTCTGTCGATTCGCGCGGGCGCGCCCTCTTATGTATTTTTCGAGGGACCGCCTTCGGCTAATGGATTGCCGGGCATTCACCATGTTATGGCGCGTACCATCAAGGATGCCGTTTGCCGTTATCGTACGCAAAAGGGTTTTCGTGTGGAACGCAAGGCAGGGTGGGATACCCATGGCTTACCTGTGGAGTTGGGTGTCGAAGCCCTGCTCGGGATCACGAAAGAGGATATCGGTAAGAAGATCTCTATCGAGGAGTATAACCAAGCTTGCCGCACAGAGGTGATGAAATACACTGATAAGTGGCGGCAATTGACCGAACAGATGGGGTATTGGGTAGACCTCGATCGCCCCTACGTTACCTATCACACCAAGTATGTCGAGTCGCTGTGGTGGCTACTCAAAAAACTCTATGAGGGTGGCTATCTCTACAAGGGAAAGACCATCCAGCCCTATTCGCCGGCGGCGGGGACGGGGCTGAGTACTCACGAATTGAATCAACCAGGGTGTTATCGTGACGTTGCTGACACGACTGTGGTGGGGATGTTTCGTGTGTTGGAAGATGGTAAGCCCGCCGATTTTCAGGGCAAGCCGCTTTACATCCTTGCGTGGACGACCACGCCGTGGACACTGGCCTCGAATACTGCGTTGGCGGTAGGAAAGCATATCAAGTATCAATATATCGAGACCCTGAACCCCTATACGGGGGCGCCCTGTGTGGTGGTCTTGGCAGAGTCTCGTGTTGCGGGGTATTTCGCTGCTGCGGGGCAAGATCAGCCGCTTGTCGCGCCACAGAGCGCTAAGACGCCGTTGCCGTGGCATCTTTTGCAAGAGGTGACGGGCGAGTCGCTCGTCGGTTTGCGTTACGAACCTCTTTTCCGTTGGACGAAACCGAGGGGAGATGCCTATCGGGTAATCCCTGCAGACTTTGTGACTACGGAGGACGGAACGGGGATTGTACATATCGCCCCCACCTTTGGGGCAGATGACGCCCGTGCGGGGAAAGAACAAGGGATTGTGGGCATGGAGCTCAAGGCGCTCGATGACGACATTGCCCCAATGGTAGACCGTAAGGGGCGTTTCTATCGCCTCGAAGACCTTGCGCCCGATTATGTCAATGACTATGTGTATCGTGACGAGTATGCGAAGTGGGCAGGACGTTACGTAAAGGCAGGGTATACCACAGCGGATGACCCGATGGGGGGCGAGCTGGATGTCGATCTCTGCGTAGACCTCAAGCAGCGTGGTTTGGCGTTTAAGATTGAAAAGCACAAGCACAGTTACCCGCATTGCT
Source organism: uncultured Bacteroidia bacterium (assembly GCA_938040915.1). GTDB lineage: Bacteria > Bacteroidota > Bacteroidia > Bacteroidales > CAJPTX01 > Bacteroides_D. Next base: position 13,027 of record CALHZE010000258.1, read on the forward strand.
GGCGTACGGACAAGCCCGTACTTTACTACCCGCTAGATTCGTGGTTTATTCGGACGACGGCTTTCCGTGATCGCTTGCTCGCGCTGAATGAGACTATCGATTGGCATCCGGAGTCTACGGGCACGGGGCGTTTTGCCAAGTGGCTCGAGAACTTGGTTGACTGGAATTTATCGCGCTCGCGCTTCTGGGGGACGCCTCTCCCGATTTGGGCTACGCGCGATCGTAAGGAGCTCAAGTGTATCGGTTCGCTGGAGGAGTTACGCGCAGAGTGTGAAAAGGCGGTTGCGGCAGGTGTGATGGAACAGAATCCGCTTGCCGGTTTCCGAGTGGGAGATAACTCGGATGCGAATTATGACGCCGTAGATATCCATCGCCCTTACGTGGATAATATCGTTCTTGTGGCGGCGGACGGGCAGCCGATGTATCGCGAGCCAGACCTTATCGATGTATGGTTTGACTCGGGGGCGATGCCCTACGCACAGTGGCACTATCCGTTTGAGAACAAGGAGACTTTTGACTCCCATTTCCCCGCGGACTTCATTGCCGAGGGGGTCGATCAGACGCGCGGGTGGTTTTTCACCCTCCACGCTATCGCAACGATGATCTCTGACTCGGTGGCGTTTAAGCACATCATCTCCAACGGCTTGGTGCTCGACAAAGAGGGCAACAAGATGAGCAAGCGTCTGGGCAATGCGGTAGACCCGTTCAAGGAGCTTGAAAGCAAGGGGGCAGATGCGGTACGTTGGTATGTATTGACTAATTCGGCGCCGTGGGACAATCTGAAGTATGACTCAGCGGGCGTCGACGAGTGTGTGCGGAAGTTCTTTTCTACGCTTCATAACACCTATTCCTTCTTTGCGCTTTATGCGAATGTCGATGGCTTTGAGGCTGGGGCAGCGGCGATCCCTGTGGCAGAGCGTCCGGAGCTTGATCGTTGGGTTCTTTCGCGCCTAAACACGCTTATCAGGGAGGTGGATGAGGCTTACAACGATTATGACCTTACGCGTGCTGGGCGTCAGATTCAAGAGTTTGTGACAGAGCACCTGAGTAACTGGTATGTCCGTTTGAGTCGGAAGCGTTTCTGGGGAGGAGGTATGACACAAGACAAGTTGGCGGCTTATCAGACTCTCTACCGTTGCCTACAGGTTGTGGCACAGTTGATGGCGTCCATCGCGCCCTTTTACGCAGATCAGCTTTATGCAGACCTCTTGCAGTCGGAGACGCCCGAGGCGGCTACGTGTGTGCACCTCGTAGATTTTCCCGTCGTCGACGAGGGGTGTATCGACCACGAGTTGGAAGAACGGATGGCGCTTGCTCAACGCTTTACCTCGATGGTTTTGGCGCTGCGTAAGAAGGTTGCCATCAAGGTGCGTCAGCCGTTGGGACGTCTGATGATCCCTGTCTTGAATGCCGAGTTCGAACAGCGTTTGCGGGCGGTAGAGACCTTGTTGCTAAACGAAGTGAATGTAAAGAGACTGGAGTACCTCGATCCGCTCAATACGGTGCTTGTAAAGCGCGTAAAGCCTGATTTTAAGGCGCTCGGTCCGAAGTTCGGCAAGGCGATGAAAGAACTCGCTGCGGCGTTGCAAAACCTTTCGCAGGCAGAGATCGCAGCTTGGGAGCAGAAGGGGGAGATCTCCCTCGAGCTTCAGGGAACTCACTATACGGTGGCGCTTGCGGATGTGGAAATTGCGCCCGAGGATATCCCTGGGTGTTTGGTGGCTTCGGAAGGGGGCTTGACCGTGGCGCTTGATTATGAGTTAACGCCTGAGCTTCTCGAAGAGGGGTTGGCGCGCGAGTTGGTCAACCGTGTGCAGAACCAACGTAAGGAGAATGGTTATGAGGTCTCAGATCGTATCTCCTTGCAAATCGCCGGTGCGCGTGAGACATTAGACGCCCTCAAGCACTTCAAAGAGTATATTCAGACGCAAACCCTTTGCGAGCGTTTTGAGTGTGTGGCGGCAAATGTGGGGACGCTTGTCGTCGATTTCGGTGCGCCGTATGGCGAGGTCAAGGTCGTTGTAGAGAAATTGTAGGTCTGTATCGTAACCCCTTTTACGGAGAGCGCTATTGTGAGACGCTGTGAGTGGATAGGTTTACTCTTAGTGCTTCTGATCCTCTTTCTGGATCAGGGGCTTAAGTTTTGGGTGAAGACTAACATGAGCCTTGGGGAGGAGATCCCTCTCTTGGGGCATTGGGCGAAACTCTATTTTGTGGAGAATTTCGGCATTGCCTTTGGGATAAAGCCGAAAAGTGAGATCGTGAAACTTATCTTGAGTTTGGGGCGCATCTTGACTGTCGGCGCTTTTTGTTATTTCGCACATTGGGAGGCGCGATCTCCGCAAGTACCCAGGGGGCTCTATTATGCCACAGTAGGGGTAATAGCAGGAGCGCTCGGGAATGTGATCGACGGAACGTTTTATGGGCAGCTTTTCTCTTCTAGTGAGGGGTATACGCTTGTGGGAGAGGAGCTCGTACCCGCTGTGGCAACCTTTTTACCCGCGGGTGGGGGCTATGCGCCGCTCTTTCAGGGCAAGGTGGTAGATATGTTCTATTTCCCGATCATCGATTTCGTGTGGCCTGCAGAGATGCCCTTCTGGGGCGGAATGCGTTTTGTGTTCTTTAGCCCGATATTTAACATCGCTGACGCAGTGATTAGCGTGAGTCTTTTTTACTTAGTCATTTTTCATTGGCGCTTTTTCTGGAAGCTTACTTTCAAACCTAAAAAAATAACACAGTAGAACGATGAAAATAGTCAAAACAATTGTCATTCTCTTGGTGCTTGTGCTTGTCTTTATGCTCTTCCGTGGTTGTAGTGCTTACAACAAGATGGTAAAGCTCGACGAAACGGTATCGCACCAGTGGGGGCTTGTGGAAAACGCTTATCAGCGTAGGGCAGACCTGATCCCGAGTCTTGTCTCCACGATCAAGGGCTCGTCTAACTTCGAACAGGGGACGCTGACTGGGGTGATCGAGGCGCGCGCCAAAGCAACCTCGGTCAATATTGATGCGTCGAAGCTTACGGAGCAGAACATCCAAGCTTTTCAAGCGGCACAGGGACAACTCAGCAGTGCGCTTTCGCGTCTTTTGGTGACCATCGAGCGCTACCCTGATCTAAAGACGACACAGCAGTTTCAAGATATGTTGGCGAGTCTTGAGGGGACGGAAAACCGCATCGCGTTGGCGCGTAATGAGTATAATGAGTCGGTGCAGGTGTATAACTCTTATATCCGCCGTTTCCCGCAACTTATCTTTGCGCGCCTTTTCGGTTTTGATGTGCGCGGTTACTTTAAGTCAGAGGCTGGAGCAGAGCATCGTGTCGATATTGACTTCTCTGGTGTTGGTGTGCCGCCGCAGCAACAGCAACAGCCGGCAGAACCCGCCGAGCCCGCTCGGGCAGAAGAGGGTGTCGCGTTGTAAGCGCGGGGTATTTCAACCATTATTAGCCTTTCGTGGGGCGCAGCGTTGAAGATGAGTTGGAGTGTCGTTGTATGGTGTATCGTGATTGCGATCTGGATCGCTCGTTCGTATTACAAGGCGAAACGGAAGCGTGAGGCGAGTGCGAAAGTAAGGCAATCCAGAGCGCAGGA
>CALHZE010000259.1 GCA_938040915.1 uncultured Bacteroidia bacterium
TAACTTTACGTTCTTACCATGAAAATCCTCTGCCATATAGCCTCTGTAGATGCCAAGCCCACAGAATGCCTCGGTAGCATCGATTTCTGCCCCGTCTAGGGTCAATACTCGCGCCTCGGGGTCATAGGTCACCGATCCTCTCTTAAGTTTATCTCCTAAGAGTTTTTTCAGGTCACCCGCATTCTCTTTAGTAATACTACAGCCCGCAACAGAAAGAGGACTAGGGGCAATAACGAGCGGATCAAACCCTTCAACGCTGCGATAATCACAATCTTTATTGCAACTTTCATAACTATTCGTAAAGAAAGAACCATTATATTGCGCATATCCCCTATAACAACTTAGAAGTCCGCTGGAAGATATGAGTATAGCATTACTCACCTCCAAATTACCAACCTTAGCTTCGTATCGAAAGCCTGTTGTTATCACCTGTGCATCTTTAACCAGTGAAGCGGAAAAACCTTGCACATCAAGAACCCCAGCACCCGTCACCTCTACATTACCGCTTACTGCAGAATTGATCGTATTATACCCTTTTAGAACGAGCGAAAAACCTTCTATTTGGCTATAGAGTCCGATTTCTAGAGTTCCATATTTATTCTTCTTTACTTCTATCTCAACCCCTTCTAACGTCAGGGTCTTGGTATCAGGGTCATAGGTCAGAGTGCCTTTTTTGAGCTTATCGCCCAAGAGGGTTTTCAGATCCTTGTAGTTCTCTTCAGTAACAATCTCACCTGCGAGCAGAAGACCGAGCTGTCCATTCTTGGGACATATTAGATTCTGCCCTTGGGAATCTTTCAAGTGATGCATATAATAGGGTCCATTCTCAAACTCAAAATATCCTTGCGCTAAATAATAGCCATTAGCATAACGCCAATCTATTGTAAGTCCCACAATAGAATTGAAATATACTGTAGCCTCTTCTAAATGAAGAGCTGTTATAGGATGTCTCCAATCGGGACTAGGCTCGCTCCAAAGCCCTATAACATTCAAAGTAACATCTTTTACAGTAAGGGAGCTCTCATAACCGACTGTAATATTATCTATCGTCAATTCCCCAGTGCCGTTAATTATAGAACTATACAGTAGCATAGCCGCCTCTTTATTCCCTTTAGTGATCTTACTCTTTCCCGACAAGGTGATTGTTAAATTTGAAGCTCGAACTGCATATTCCACTTCTTGAGGCGAATCTATTTCTGCATCCTCTAGCGTTAGCGTCTTCGTAGCTGGATCGTACGTCACATTCCCCTTTTTCAGATGCTCCCCTAATGTGGTTTTGAGATCTGCGTAGTTTTCGCTCGTAATCTCAATCCCAACAATCGAAAAGCCATAATAATACTCTGCCCATGCTAGTTGCCAACCAAAACAGAGCAACAGCGTTAGTAACGCAAACAGTTTCTTTGTCATTCTCATACTCCCTATTATTAGAAATGTAGTACAAGAACTAAAAAAAACGTTAACACAAAATATTTGTAAGGAGTCCGCCGCCTTATAGCCTCCTATCTACCTAAAAGACAGCACAATCATATCTTAGAAAAAATAAAGCGGGCAATTCAAATTGCCCGCTAAAATGCTCAAATAAGAAGAAATTACCCACCTTATAAAAGCCCTTTTTACCCCTCCAATGCAGCAGCCCCAGAAACAATTTCCAAAATCTCGTTAGTGATTGCCGCCTGACGCGCCTTGTTATATTCAAGGGTCAATTCGTCCACCAAGGTGTTCGCATTGTCGGTCGCTTGCGACATCGCCGTCATCCGCGCTCCGTGTTCCCCTACATAGTTATTTAATACACAGGTATACAGCTGTAAGCGCGCAAAATGGGTTAACGTATAAGCAAAGAACGAGGGAGCATCTGGCTCAAAGATATACTCATGATTCACAACAGTACTCCCTGCCGGAGGAATACACGGGAGCAATGTCTCTATCGTAGGCTCTTGCAACGCCGCACTCCGAAAGCGATTGTAACACACATCGACGCGAGAATAACGCCCTTCAAGAAAGTCTTGCATGAGTTGATCAAAAAGCGCTGCAGTCGGATCAAAGGAAGGCTTATCTACTAACGTCTCGCTCGCAAAAACTACGTCAAACATCCGCAACCCCTCGGTAATCTTCTTACCCAAAGCATAAAAGACTACCTCATGCCCCGCCGCCTTCTCTATCTCCACTTGCTTAGCAGCTAAGCTTATCACATTCGCATTATATCCCCCGCACAACGACGAGTTCGAAGACAACGCAACCACCGCCACTGGCGCTTCCGCATTGGCGACACGCATCAACGGATGCGAATAGTTCGCACACGCCGCCAATGCAATAGACATCGTATCTCGATACTTGTCAAGATACTTCTGAAACTGCACTGCCTGATCCTGTGCCTTGTGAAACTTGGCAGCAGAGACCACCTTCATCGCACTCGTAATCTTACGCGTGGACTTTACTGATCCTATGCGAATACGGATATCTTTAAGACTTGCCATAAAGAGAGACGCTACCTAAGGTTTTAAGAATAAGAGGTCTCCGCCTCATGAGAATAAGACAGAGACCTCCCTAACTCACATACAACGAGACTACTTTTTCTCTAAAAAAGAAGGCAAAAGTTGGGAGACAACCTTCTCAATAGTTCCGGTACATTCGTCGTCATAGACACCTGCTCCAAGCTTATCTAGAACGGACCGAGCCGAGGTACGCATTTCTTCCAAGAAGATCTTTTCAAACTCACGTACCCGCACCACGGGTATGTCTTTAAAAAGCCCCTTCGTACCGCAGTAAATTACTGCAACTTGCTCACCCACCGGCACGGGCGTATACTGAGGCTGCTTGAGCAACTCCACATTTTTCGCCCCCTTGTCTAAGACACTCTTGGTCGCCGCATCAAGGTCAGAACCGAACTTCGAAAAAGCTTCCAACTCTCTATACTGAGCTTGGTCAAGCTTCAATGTTCCAGCCACCTTCTTCATCGACTTAATCTGCGCATTACCACCGACACGAGAGACCGAAATCCCCACATTTATCGCCGGACGTACCCCCGCATTAAACAGCGTAGACTCCAAGAAGATCTGACCGTCAGTAATAGAGATCACATTCGTAGGGATGTAAGCCGAAACGTCACCTGCCTGCGTTTCAATAATTGGCAACGCCGTAAGAGAGCCTCCTCCTTTCACCATCGGACGAAGCACGGCAGGCAAATCATTCATTTGCTCCACCACCTCTTGAGACTCGTTAATCTTTGCTGCACGCTCCAAGAGACGGCTATGGAGATAAAAGATATCCCCAGGATACGCCTCACGTCCCGGAGGTCTGCGCAACAACAACGAGACTTCGCGGTAAGAGACCGCCTGCTTAGAGAGGTCGTCATATACCACCAAAGCATCCCGCCCCGTATCGCGGAAAAACTCGCCAATAGTAGCCCCAGCAAACGGAGCGAAAAACTGCAACGCAGCAGGATCCGACGCCGTAGCCGACACGATAATGGTGTAAGGCAAAGCACCCGCCTCCTCAAGCGTTTTAGCAATGTTAGCTACCGTAGACCCCTTCTGCCCAATAGCGACATAGATACAATAAACAGGCTTCCCCGCTTCGTACCCCGAGCGCTGATTGATAATCGTGTCAATCGCAATCGCTGTCTTACCTGTCTGACGGTCACCGATAATCAACTCACGCTGTCCACGACCAATCGGGATCATCGCGTCCACCGCCTTCAATCCCGTTTGTAAGGGTTCTTTTACCGGTTGACGATAAACAACCCCCGGCGCCTTACGCTCTAGCGGGAGCTCATAAAGCTTTCCCTCTATCGATCCCTTACCATCGATCGGCTCACCCAACGTATTCACGATACGCCCCAGCAACCCCTCTCCGACCATCAGCGAAGCGATGCGCTTAGTGCGGCGCACCAGCTGACCTTCCTTCACAAGCGTGCTATCCCCCATCAGAACGACCCCAACGTTGTCTTCCTCCAAGTTTAGCACCACGCCTCTCACTCCAGACTCAAAATCTACCAACTCGTTAGCCTCAACGCCTCGGAGTCCGAAAAGACGAGCAATCCCATCTCCGACCTCTACGACACGCCCAACCTCCTCGAAATCTTTTTCTGCATTCAATCCCAACAGTTCCTGAGAAAGAATCTCGGAGATCTCTGAAGCTTTAATTCCTGACATAACACAATCTTTCGATTAGATTACAACTCCGATAACATACTTCGCAGCTCACCCTGTATACTACAATCCAAGAGCGAATCATTTACCTCTACGGTAAAGCCACCGATGAGATTCCGATCTTCCGAGAACTCAAGCTCCACTCCTGTTCCCAAACGTTTCTGCAAAAAAGTCAGAAGCCGCTTTCTCGCCACCTCAGAGAGTTCGACACTAGAGACCACATGCGCCCTCACCAAGCCAAAACGTGCCGCATAGAAATTCCGAAACATGCGCAGAGCGCGATCTAAGTATTCCGAGCGCTGATGCCGATACATCAACATAGCAAAAGGAAGCAACTCAGGGGCAACTCGCGTCACCATCCGCTCCACAAAACCTCGTTTTTCTGACTCGGAGACAATGGTACTCTGGAGCATTTTTCGATACTCCCCTCCTATCTGCGAAAGGACATCGACCAAAAGACCAGCGCCATCGTAAAGAGCACGCGCCGTAGCATCATTCTCCTTCACCGTAGCAAGTAACGCCTTCGCATAACGTACAGAGACCCGTCCTTCGTTCATAATTTCTACGCAATCAACCTATTATGCCTGAGGCGCATTAGCCTTCATCATTTCGTCGATAACACGATCGAGGTAACGCTCCTGCTCTTCGTTTGAGGCAAGACGTTCTCGCAAGATCCGCTCCGTGGTCTTAACCACCAAGACCCTGACCTCATTACGAAGCTCTCGACGAATCGATTCTTGCTCCAAACGCATGTTCTCACGTGCCTGCTGCGTAATACGTTCGACCTCTTCTTTCGCCTGCTCGCGCGCCTCCGCTATCAATTGCTCGCGTTGCGTGCGCGCCTCGGTTAAGAAGAGCTCTCGTTCCTTACGCGCCTCTGCCTCGAGAGATAAGCGTTGCTCCGTCCATTGTTCGAGCTCGATACGGTGCTTCTCTGCGTTCTCCAAGCCTTCGGCGATGGCTTTTTCTCGACTCTCCAACCCGCCTAAAATCGGTTTCCACGCAAACTTACGCAATACCACTAGGACGAGCCCAAAGGCCAAGACCATCCAGAAAAATAGCCCAAAATCCGGGGTTATCAAGCTCATCCCGAAATGACTCCTAAGCTAGGAAGAGAACCAAAATAGCCGCGATAATTGCGAAGAACGCCAAACCTTCGATAAGAGCGGCAGCGACGATCATGTTCGAACGGATATCGCTAGCAGCCTGCGGCTGACGAGCAAGGGCATCGAGGGCTTGTACACCAATCCGACTAATCCCCATAGCAGCTCCGATAACCACTATACTTGCAGCAAAAGCTGCCCCCATCATAGCCAATGACTTGAAATCCATCACACCTATACTTGTTTATTTTTCCGTACTAAGAGTAAAATGTCAATCCAAAAGAAACCACGCCCTAGCCTTAGTGCTTTTCCTCATGTCCGGCAGTAGCCATCCCGAAATACATTGCACTAAGCATCGTGAACACATACGCTTGAATGAAAGAGACCAACACGTCTAATAGAGTCATAA
>CALHZE010000260.1 GCA_938040915.1 uncultured Bacteroidia bacterium
ACTGTTTGACCAGAAGGGGAACGTTACGCTTTTAAGTGGAAAGTAGGGGGATGGCTTGTCGTTAAAAACGACGCATTTATCAATGGGACGATGGATTTTATGTTGCGTGGGTTTGCCGTTCTGTGCTTTTTACTTTTATTTGTAGTGCGAACTGTGACGTTTGCACAGGGAAGAGGCGGTGAGGGTGCTCCCCTCGCTCCTTCCTTTTTGGGACAGGAAATTAAAGAGTCTTTGTAAATGAGAATAGCAATGAGACGATGGCTTGATTGGCGGTACGGCTTGCTTCTCCCTTTGCTCACGTTGTTGACGTCGAGTAGTTGGGCTCAGATTATCCCCGACTGGGTGAAGGAACCCGGTGTGGATGAGAATGGTAATAAGATCTACTATTACCAAGATTTCGAAGATAAAGGAAACCCTTCGAATGTTCCTCCTACTCCGCCCCTTTGGCATGATAAGCCCGAGGCGGAGTATATCCTCAATTGGGAAAAGAAGGAGAATGTAAAACCCCGCGACTGGGTCGACAATAGATTTTGGAAAGACTATCATCTCTCGTCGAATAATGTCTTCATCTCGTGGCAAGTAAAGGCGCAAGGGGGGGATGGGTTACCCTATAAGTCAGCCAATGGTCGACTGCACTTGCGTTACTATGCGTTGGATGACGAGGCTTTTTCCGCAGTCATCCTCCCGAAGGTAAAACTCAACGCCATCGAGGAGCCTAAGCTCCGGTTTAAGTTTGCTTCGCCCTCGCGGACGAACGTTGATAAGTTGGTCATACTGTGTCGACTTTATCAGAATGCTCCGTGGATTCGGCTTGACAGTTTGCAAGAACAGGTAGAGGAGTTCGAATGGCGCGAATTTGACCTTAAGGGGATTAAAGCCAAGGCGATGGCTAACCCGATATCGAAGGGGGAGGTTGTCATCGCTCTGGAAGGGCACACGCTCCTCGGGGGTGGTCTTAACATTGATGACCTGATGATCGTCGACGTGGCAGGTAAGCCCTCCACGATCGGACGGACGGAGTTTGTGCAGCTCGACAACCCTGTCGGAAGTGGCACGAAGCTCAATGAGTTGGCGCGCTTTTTCTTTGAGGTGAAGTCAGGGAGTGGGCACTTCAAGTTGAAGGAGCTCAATCTTCAGTTCCAAGGGGATAATATCAATGATGCCCAGAAGTATTACCTCTATCACACCGCGACCCCTTATTTTTCTCCAGACCCAGAGAATCTTTATGGAGAGTTGAAGATTGAGGGCGGTAAGTTTAAGTTGCCTGAGCACCCCACGGAAAAGTTAGAGAAACTTTATACGGGACCTCACTACTTCTGGATCGTGGCTGATATAAAAGACGGGAGTGATGTGTTGAAGCACACTATGACCTTTAAGCTGCCCAGCGAGGAGGGAAAAGCGGTGCTCTTGAAATATTATGACATTACCAACCAACCGAAAGCAGCCGCTGACGCAAAGTTGCCACGCAAGAGCGATTCTTACCCTTATTCGGAGACTACGCATGCGACCATTTACAAGTGTCTTTTCCAAGACGACTTTGAGGGTTCGAACGTGAGCACAGATTGGGAGCTTGCTAGCAATGTGTGGCATGTTGGGACGCCGCTCAACGATCAAAGTTTAACGATTCACCGGACAGCACCCACACGCGCCTTTAGTGGCACTAAGGTGTTGGCGACGGCTAAGCTCAAAAACGGGAGCTTGGATGGTAATTATGAAAATGGGTTGCACGCATCAAACTCGCGGGCACTTTATAAGAAAGAGGCGGGGATTGTGGCTGATTTCTACAAGGATATCCGCTTCAAGGCAAAATATTGTTTGAACAGTAAGCCTGACGACAAGTTCCGTCTTGTGCTCATTACCGATAAGACGGCGAACAATACGCAGCAGGATATCGAGACCGTCGTGTGGGAAAGCTCGACGCGTTCGGTGATGTCGGGGTGGAGTATGCTCAATGTAGACCTCTCGCGTGTGGCGTCGCGTTGTAAGAAATTCCGTTTCCGCTTTGAGTTGGAAACAGACAACGAAGACAATCAGTCGGGGCTTTTCTTAGATGATATTCAGATTTTGGGTGAGTATATCCAGAATGACCTCGGGATTATCTCCCTCGAAGTGCCTAAGGGCTTTGACATGGGGAGCAACTCATCTGTGAAAGTCAAGATTAAGAACTTCGGAGAACAGTCAGTAGACGGTAGTTTCGACCTTAAGGTGAACCTTAACGGGAAGGTAACGACTCAACAATTCGCCCTCGCGACACCTTTGGTAAAGGGTGCCGAGCATGAGGTTACGATAACGGGGTTGGATCTTACCCCCCAGAAGGATCTCTCTAACCAAAAGTTGTTGTCGGTGACCGTTGTGCTCCCTAGTGGGAAGAAGGACGATGACCCCTCTAACGATAGGGAAGAGGTGCGTTTCTACGTTCACCCAACTTATGAGGTTTCTGAGACGACGGCTTACCCAGAAGACAAGTATGCGCGCCTCCTTCACTGGTATCCGGAGGCTAAGAATGTGCTTTACCAATCTTCGTGGGTCGAGGCAGATATTGACCAACAAGAGAAGTTTAACACTCGTACCCCAACCAACCAACTGACGCCGAAGCCGGCTTATGTCAATCCTCCCTATTCCCATACCGTGTGGACCACAGGGACGCCGTTCTGTTACCAGAGTGAACACTCTTACCTCACGGGACCAATCTTTGATCTAAAAGGGGCGGAAAATAAGGAGTTCATCATTGCATACGCATACGAAAAGGATGCGAGCAACACGCCAGCGATGTTCTGGATAGAATATCGCAAGGAGGGGGCGTCTGAACAATGGCAGAAGCTTGGCAAGGGGACTGATTGGTTTAGCAATTGGTATGAGAGTGCTGGTGAGTGGAAGTTGACCGAGCCCACCAACGGTTTTAAGGTTGCTAAGACGCAGCTCCCGATACAGACGGGGAAGATTCAGTTCCGCGTGGTCTTCGAAGCGGGAGTGCCCACGGCAGGAGTGACGATCAGTGGCTTTGAGGTGCGCCCGATGCGTGCAGACTTGCAAGTGACGAAGTTTGTGCCCGACAATACTAATCCGTGTAACGGCTATCAGGCACAGAACCTGAAGATCACGGTGCGCAATAACGGTCCGGAAACGCTGAAACAGCCGTTTAGTTGTCCTGCTACGGTGCGGGTCTATGAGTATAAGAATAACCGGATGTATGGTCAGTCGACCATTGACGTTACGAACACTAATAACTTCGAATTGCGTGGGGAGCATAACATCACGCTGGATTTTAATGCTGACTTGGCAAAGAACGCGGAAAAGGAATTTGATACGGGGATCTCTTATCCGTGGGATGTGTCTGACTGGGGATATCGCGTGGTGGTTACGCTCTACCCAGAGAACAAGGGCAAGCCGGACGAAGAAGCTACGAATAACACGACAGCTAAGGATATTGTTTCCTTGAAACCGACGTTCCAGATTGTGAAGGATCTTGCGCCGGCGGTCTCGGGTAATTTCGTCTATTACACAGAGGCTTTCCCGAAAACGATTCAGACGATTACGTCGACGACTCAGCACTTTAGTGTGAGGAACATTACGTGGACTCCCAATGGAGTCACGGGAGAGGCTGTCGCGGGCGGTACTGGGTATAATGTCAAGACAGCAGGAAGGTTGAAGGTGAATTATACGCTTACTTCTTCTTATACTTACACTCCTTCGGTTACTTGTCCACAGGATTTGGAGTTTGAGGTTAAGACAACCACTGCCAACTTACGGGTTGTCGGAGTGAAGTTTACGGATCAAGAGGAGCCCACGGCAGACTATGGTTGCTACTATGCGAGTGGAGAACCTGTGGAAGTTACAGTGCAGAGTATGGGCTCTAAGGTCAATGCCGCTACGATAAAGTTCTTCGTCAATGGGGTGGAACAGTCTGGATTGACGATCACCCCAGCGACCTTGGATCATCAAAACACGCATACTTTTGTCGTGAGTGGTGTGAAGATTCCCAAGGGCTATTCCCAGTTTGAGGTGTTGGCTACCGCCGCTGCAGGTGAGAATGTCTCGTCTTATCAAAACCGCTACCATGCCGATCGCTTGTTCCGTTCCGTAAAAGAGAAGCCAAAGGTTTACTGGATGAAGCGGAACATCCCTGCGAGCCTTGAGGCAGTGGCAGATAACCACGTTGTGAACAACTACGTGGGGCAGATTGACCTCTATGTAGCGCCGGTCAAGGGGGCTAAATATGAGTGGTATCGTGGAAATACGGGGGCAAGTACCTTTGTTGCGCTTACTAAGATCGAAGGGGCGACAAGTAATACCTTTGCACTCCCCGAAGAGTCGGCAGTATATGCTGTTAAGGTTATCCATGGTAAGTGTGGTGGCGACCCGTCTGATTTGATCATTGTCCGTTCTGACGATATTGAGTTGCTGAACTTTACGGGTATTACGGGCGGGGTTTGTGCTTCGGGTGGCGAGTTGCCGCTGAGTGTCGATATCCGTAACAATTCGCGTACGACCTATCCTGTGGGAACGTTGTTTAGCTTTGAGATTAAGGTTGAGTCGGGGGGCACAACCCTCCACACGCATACATTTGACTATCAGTTGCCTATAGAGATTCCCCAAAGCTCGGTTACGAACCATCTGCTGTTCCGCCTCACAGGCAATCAGTTTAACCCGAGCGGTGACAATACGATCACGCTTGAGTTTAAGGGCGAGAAAAAAAATGGGCAACTGATCTTTGATGGAAACACCGAGAATAACAAGCTCACGAGCTTGCTCACGGTGCGCGAGAGCCCGACGATCACGCTCACCCCTGACGTGATTCGGCGCAAGTTTAACCCCGCAGGGACTTACACCATCTCACCGACCTATAGCAGTGACGTCACGGAATATTCGTGGGAAGCGTGGAATGACGAGCACGGGAAGTATCAAGTGATTGGGGGAAGCAATAACAGCTCTTATCAGGTGAATGGTGTGCCGCAAGACAAGTATCGGGTGACGGCTAAAAATAGTAGTGGTTGCTCCACGCAAAAGGAGGTCACGATTATCCAGACTGACCTGCACCTCACGGAGATCGTCTCGCCGCGGAGTGCGTGTGAGATTAAGAAGGAACTCGGCGACTATGTTGACCTAAAGGTTCGCAACACGGGGTCGAAGGGCTTTAAGGACCTGGAAAACCAGAACGTCAAGTTGAAAGTTACTGTAACCTTGGATGGAGCGTCGCGGACGGTTGATTTTGATTTGCCGCGCGAACTCTATACGGTAGATGCCGAGGTGCCGCTTCCGCGTATTGAGTTCCCGAACTTGGTGAGTACGCTAACCTCTACGCCTGTGCGTCCGCACACGCTCACCGTGTCGTTTAATGTCCTTCATGCGGAGGATATTGATGATAGCAACAACAAGAAAGAGGTCACGATACAGGAGTTTGGTACGCCCAAGTTCACGATGGTCTATAACAAGAAGTCGGCTAGTGGCACGACGACGCCGACCACGATTACTGACGGTGAGGTGGTTGAGTATTATAACACAGAGCCGACCGAGTTTAAGTTTGAGCAGGTGAGCGTTGCTAACGTCTCTTATATTTGGGAGTTTGGGAAAGACAACCTTTTCTCTTCCAAGAGCCGAATCTTGAATGGAATTGATGAGAATGGTGATGGCATAGACGACGAGGATCTGTCTACTGAGGTTTCTGCGCTTGCTCACAACACGGCTACACTGTATAACAAGTACACAAAGAAATATAGTACCGACGGCTTAGGTTCTGGTTTCTACTACATGCAACTGGAAACCATCGAGGGTTGCTCAGCTACCCAAGGCTTTGAGTTGAAGGTGCTTTCGGTCGATCTCGCCGTTGAAAGTATCGAAGCGCCCAAGAGTGCTTGTGAATATATCTATGACCATGGGACGTATCGCGACTATCCGCAAGTGAAGGTCAATGTCAAGAATGCTGGTACCAAGGACATCCCGCGTAATACCGAGCTTGAAATCAAGTGTATGGTGTACAAAGAGCGTCTTATGAATCCGGGGACAGAGGTGAAGACTCTTGTTCCGATAGACGATAATGGGAATAACATCACCTATAAGCTGGATCGCGACTTACGTAAGGGGGATGCAGTGACCGTTTCGCTTCCTTTTGACATTAATAGTGTCTCTGGGCACGATGGTATGAGCTTCTACTTTAAGGCAGAAGTTGGCTTTGTCTCTAACGACTTCAAGGAACGTGAGTTTGTAAAGGAGAACAACAACATCGCTTATAATGAGCTTGACGAGACCAAGAAGGCGTTTATGATGGAGGATTATCGGGATGTGAATATCACCACTATCAACGTGAGGGATCTCGATCCTGCTACGGTAAACAATACGCTTGGAAAGGGATATACGTATAAGTATGAGTATCTCTATCCTTCGACTGGTGGACAGCCCAATAAGGTGACTTTATCTGCTAACGCTGCTTTGTATCCAGAGAGCAAATATAAATACCAGTGGGGGCTTAGCTACGGGTTGCAGATAAAGAATGATCCGGATGCGACAGACCCGAACAAGGACTTTACCAAGTTTAATAACCTCGTTGTTGACGGTTCGGGTTACTTTACCTTGGCGTTGGTTTCTGATCAAGGGTGTAAGGGAGAGTTCCGAGCTTCGCTGTCGCTATCGGGAGGTGATATCATTATCAGTGAAGTGGTCGCTCCGGCTTCGAAGGCTTGTTTCGATGGTATTGCGGGGACGCCTATTTCTTTCAAGATTATGAACTCGCAGGAAATCAACCTTACGAGTGATCAGATCGCTAACCATGGTGCAGAGATTGCCGTCTCGTATCAGTTAATGAAGAAGGGGACACCTACAAATTTGTTAGAAGTGAAGCCTTTTACGGTTTCGTATGACGGTTATAACGATGCTGCGTGGAAGCATGGCGGTACCCTTACCATCCCTGATAACTCTGAGATGCTTGTAACGTTACCTGTAACGATGCCGGCGATTGCAGAAAGAGGGGAGTATATCTTGAAGGTCACGATTACGCCGAGTGCAGAACTTTCCTTGCTGGATAAAAACATAGCGAACAACACGCGCGACCACCAAATTGAGCTCATTGGCGCGCCAGAGG
>CALHZE010000261.1 GCA_938040915.1 uncultured Bacteroidia bacterium
GAAGAGCTGAAAGCGGTCGGTGAGGAGTCGGTATACTCCGCTCGCTTCCCACTCCCAACGCCCCGAATAGCCCTGATAAGAGAGCGTTGCGAGGCTCGTCTTGAGCGCCTCAAACTGGTCGGGAAATTTCGGACTGTAAAAAGCCTGTGCGCCGAATTCCTTGGCTAAATGTGCCAGCTGTACACGCACCACCCCGCGACGCAAATCAACCTGTGTGGCGAGATAGCCGTTGTAAAGTACGTGGTCGGTATTGGCAGTGTAGCCGTCGGCGCTACTCCCTGCCACATAGCCCATTACCGACAGAGGTCCGTAACGGTGTGCCGCCCCCGCAAAGAGGTCGCGCAACCCATACTGCCCCCCTTTGGCAGAAAGGAACAGGTGGGTCGAATCGGCACGCCGTGGCACCAAGTTGATCGCCCCTGAGTAGGCACCCGGTGCATAGATTCGTGCCCCAGGTCCTGAGAGGAGCTCGAGACGCCCCATCGCCTCGGGACGTAAGGGGAGGGTGAGACTGTGATGACCCGTCTGGGCATCGGTCACATCGAGTCCGTCTACGAGCACCAGCACTTGGTCAAAGCCGCCCCCGCGGATGCTCAGATCGGCCTGCATTCCGAGCGGCCCGCGTTGACGGACGTCTACGCCAGGGAGGCTCTCCAACGCTTGTTGCACCGAGGTGCTACCGCCGCGCAAGAGCTCCTCGCCGCCGAGTCGCACCACCGAGGCGCGGGGCACGAGGGCTAGGGCTTGTTGTTTTACGCTTTCCACCAATACTGAGTCGATTGTGGCGTGGTAAGCGCTTCGTGTGGCTTCGTCTTGCGCAAAAGCCGAGTGGGTGAACGTCGTAAGGACGTAGATGACGGGCAAGATGCCGATCCGCACCTGGTGCCCGATTGAGAAAAACACAGCGAACTGAGTCCGCCGCCACCGCCGGAAGTGTGTGATACTTTCCAGCATCCAAAACACCTTTTTCATTGTTACATGAAGTTTTGAGGGGTCACATTTCAGAGACCCGTTATAGGCGCAAAGATAGGGGATTAAACTTCGGCGGTCCTAAGGGCGCGCAGCCCGTTCCCCCGTAGGGGTTTAGCGTGCTAA
>CALHZE010000262.1 GCA_938040915.1 uncultured Bacteroidia bacterium
GTGCCCGCTCTACAGGCGGCTATTGCGGGGCGTCCGTTACCGACTCACGTCCGTTCGGTCACCCACGACCTTATTACACAAGTAAAGTTTATCGACGCGACGCCTATCGGGGTTAATGTCCGTTCGACGGTGGCAACCTACTGTAATGTGCACGACGACCTCCGCAAACTCTACGCACGCACAGAGATGGCAAAGGTGCGCAAACTCAAGGCTGGGGATTTCTCTTATAACACGGGGTGTCTCCGTTGCCCAACGTGTGACGGTACGGGGACGATTACCCTCGATGTGCAGTTCCTGCCTGATGTGGAAATCCCTTGCCCAGACTGCCATGGGGCACGCTATGCGCGCGAGGCATATACTATTACTCGCGAGGGGCACGATGGCGAATCGCTCTCGTTGCCACAGTGGATGGCGATGAGTGTCGACGAGGCGCTGGTGGCGGCCGCCAAACTCCCCGCGATCCGTTCGCGGTTGCAAGTCTTACACGACGTGGGGCTCGGTTATCTGACCCTCGGTGAGGCGACGCCTGGGCTTTCGGGGGGCGAGGCGCAGCGCTTGAAGCTCGCCAGTGAAATGGGGTTAGCACACCATGCGACACTCTTTGTCTTTGACGAACCCACCATCGGTCTGCACCCACTCGATATTCAGACGTTGTTGCGGGTATTTCAGCAGCTTATAGAGAGTGGGGCTACGGTCATTGTGATTGAGCACGATTTGGATCTAATCCGTAATGCTGATTATATCCTAGACCTTGGTCCTGGGGGCGGGTTAGCTGGTGGTCGCCTTGTGGCTGCAGGGACGCCCGCAGAGGTGGCGGCAAACCCAGATAGCATCACGGGGCAGTATTTATGAAACGCTTTTTAGCCACACTTTTCTCTACGCTCCTTTCGTTCTATTTCCTCCTCTTTTGTGCCACATACGAGGGGGTCTTACCTCCTCGCCCTAAGGTGGAAGAGGAACAGACCTACGAAGGGGAGGACGAAGACTAGGGGCTTGCCGAGGGGAAAAGGGGGATTGGGGAAAGTAGGCGAGTCTTTAGACCACTACGACCTTGGAAAATCTAACAACAGCCGCCGGTAATATCTGTATTGCTGCTGGCGCAAAGCGATCTCTGCCGGCAACCCCTCACTAAGCGAGTGCACGAGGGTATGGAACTTGTCTAGCACCGCCACAATCTGCTCCTGCACGGCGAGGGGCGGGATAGGGATGGGTATTTTCTCCAAATTCCTATCATACAGTCTCTCTATTATCCCTTTGTCTGTCTTCCATGACACTATTCCGTAATAGTAATAAAGAAAACGATTAAGGACGAGTGACTCATCATTATTTATCCATACGATATTGCTATCTTGAAAATAAGCGGGTGCACCGTCATAAATGACTAATCGCCCAATAGTGCCCGAAGTAGAGATGAGCACGTCGCCTATTTTAGGAAATGGGTAGCGTCTACGATACTCTTCATAAAGTTCGTAGGAAATATAGGCGTCGGCTTCTCTACCAAACGTCCCTATTTTGTAGAATGGGATGTCGCCTTTAGGAGTTGTTTGTTCTCTAAAAATACGTCGACACATACAAACCTTACCTATATCCCCCAGCGGCTTCCTTTCCACCTCCTCGCCAAACCGCAAGAGCTTATTACGATAGTAGGCGTACTGCCGAGTGCGGAGTGTGCGCTCGGTTTCGAGCGCTTCGATAAGCGCGGTAAATTTGTCTAATATCTCAACGATTTGTTCTTGCACGGCGAGGGGCGGGAGGGGGATGAGGAACTCTCGCACTCGCTTATTGCTTATCATAGGGTAGATAGTCCCCTGTTGATTCGAAACGACATGTCTTTGAAATAGCGGTTCCTGTAAACAATGAAAAAGGAATCTAGGAAGTAACACCGTACGATTGGCTCTTAAAATACAGAACCCCGTACTACAAATTTGCCCATCGTATTGTGGCGGTACAACACACAAACGATTTAGTGTCGGGCGCGTCGCGCCAAAAAGCACATCGTCTGTTCTGACAATTTGCTGTGCCCGACTCGGTGCTGTTTCTGAAGTAATAACTTGTGTGTCTTCTATTTGTCGATGTAATACGCTCACCGAAGCCAAATCTATATATTGAAATTCCGTTTCTGGAGAAAGCGCTGTCCATCGGACATTTTCGGTTTTTAGACACACCTCCCCCAACGGCTTCCATTCGACCGACGCGCCGTCTAAAAGCTTTTCTAAATAGGTCATTACGGCTTACAGTTATCAGCGAAGTAAAGGTAGGGAAAGCGCGTTAATTGGCTTTGCGAGGCAAGCACGGCGCTAAGGGCGCGCCGCCCGTGGTGGAGGAGGGGCGTGGGAAGGGTAAGAGTTAATTACCACAGCGCAGCATTTTGTGGCGCGCCGCCCGTGGGTCCTAAGGGCGGACGACCCAGTATTCTGTAGGGGTGTAGCGTGCTACACCCGCAACTCGGCACTATGTGCCGCCTATTCGTGAGGGCGTCTCCTGAATATGGGGGGGGCTGTTGTTCGTGGTGCGTTAATCATTAAGGCGCGGCATACGCCGCGAATTGCGGGCGTAGCACGCTACGCCCCTACAGAACCCCACCATTCGGTTGAAAAGGGATAATCGGGTGGGCGCGGCATACGCCGCGAATTGCGGGCGTAGCACGCTACGCCCCTACAAAAAACTGGTATACAATGTCTTGACACACCCTCATTTGTTTAGCGCACAGCAAGCCTAGGATAAACGCTAGGAAGATCTATACTTGGGAACATGCCTCGCCCTGCGAGCGATTGTCTTTTCCTGATCTAGGTTGACTGATTTATGGATCAAAGATAAGGAAATAAA
>CALHZE010000263.1 GCA_938040915.1 uncultured Bacteroidia bacterium
GACCAGAAGGGAATACTGATATCATCCCAAAGATTAGAAGGAAAGGTTAGTCTGTAATTCCCCATTTCGGTTTCTTCCCAATCTTTGGGTTCTCCTGCACTTCGGTATGGCGCTAATACTCTACGTTTTTGTTTGACGGACTCGATGTCAAAATAATACTCCTGAGCATTCTTTACACCAAACCAAATATCCTCCATCGTATTCTTCCAATTCGCTTTAGCCCCCCTTCCCTTCTCGCGCTGCCATGTAATTCTGTTCATAACACAGAGTTCGTCAGACATTACGCTCATCAAAGCGTTGGAACTGCGCCAATCGCCGCACATATACAAAGAGCCCGTGGGTTTGAGTTTCTTACAAACTGCAGCGAACCACGTTCGCAAATAATGAAGATACTCTTCGTCCGAACAAGCTTTGAACGTCGTACCATGGAAATCTTTAGAAAGATTGTAGGGCGGATCGATAATGATTAGGTCGGCAATCCCGTCGGGGATCTCTTGTAGAACCTCCAATAAATCTCCCTGAATGATAACATCCTCAAACGATGAAAGTTGCCCGACATGCTCTGCTAAGGTAATGTTAGAAAATAACTCTTCTTCCTCAGCAGGGTCTATCGTTAGAGTTCTATTATTTTTAGCTCGTTCTTTTAACATCGCCCCCCCCTTACCCCCTCAAGCGCTCCTCCCAACGCCAAGCGTCGCGAAGGGCATCTTCTAGCGAGAACTCCGGACGCCACCCCAGCAGACGCCAAGCCTTTGTGGTGTCTGCACATACCTCGGCAACATCCCCAGGACGACGCGCTCCGAGACGATACTGCACGTGCTTGCCCGTCACACGTTCAAAGGTATCTACTATCTCCAGCACCGAGACGCCGCGACCAGCACCGATATTCACAAAGTCCATATTCTCTTCCCGCTGCGTACGTTCTAAGAACTCAAGAGCAAGGACGTGAGCACGGGCGAGGTCGCATACGTGGAAATAGTCCCGTAGGGGCGTACCATCTGGAGTCGGATAATCTGACCCAAAGATGGTTAACTCGGGCAATACCCCACAGGCTGTTTGCGTAATATACGGCAAAAGGTTGTTAGGCACGCCCTGCGGAAACTCTCCTAAAAAGCCCGACGGATGCGCCCCTATCGGATTGAAATAGCGGAGCGCTAAACAGCGGAACTCCTTATATGCCGTAGCGACAGACTGTAATATCTCCTCAGCCATAATCTTCGTGGCGCCATAAGGCGAGGTCGGCACGGCGCGCGGCGTAGCCTCGGTCACAGGGAGCTGCGTCGGCTCGCCATACACTGTTGCTGAACTTGAAAAGACGAAGTTCGCAATCCCGAAGGTCTGTGCCATTTCAAGCACGGTAAGCAGCCCATCCAGATTATTGCGATAGTACTTAAGGGGCTGACGTACGGACTCACCTACCGCCTTGTGTGCCGCAAAATGAATAATACCATCGATGGTAAAGACCTCGTCAAAGACGCGCCCCAGCTCCTCACGGTTGGCACAGTCCACCTGAAAGAACTGCGGCTCAACACCGCTAATCCGTTTGATAAGACGCAAGACATCGAGGCGCGAATTACTCAGATTGTCGACCACCACCACCTCATAACCTCGTTCCTGTAATGCTACAACCGTATGCGAACCGATGTAGCCTAACCCACCGGTAACGAGTATACACCCCTTTTCGTCCATTGTTGCGTTCGTTGTTATGCTAGTTCAAAATCTGTGATGCGTTTCTCTAAATCCGTACGCAAGACCCGCACTCTAACCGCATCCCCCAAGCGGAAGACACGCCCCCGACGGTTACCACGAAGCAAAAACTCGTCTGCCGAATAGAGGTAAAGGTCGTCAGTCAAATCCCTGACACTCACCAGTCCCTCACACTTCGACTCGACCAACTCCACATAGAAACCATAATCGGTTACCCCCGAAATAACCCCGTCAAACGCCTTGCCGATAAAACGCGAGAGATACTCTACCTGTTTGTACTTGATAGAGGCACGCTCGGCATCCGCCGCCGTCTTCTCTTGCTCTGATGCCTGCACTGCTGCGGTCTCTAAAGCCGCCGCTGGGGCGGGATTCCCTTTCTCTAATACCGCCGTCAAGATGCGATGCACCATCATATCGGGGTAACGTCGGATGGGCGAGGTAAAGTGTGTATAGTCGTCAAAAGCCAAACCAAAGTGCCCAATATTGTGGGTAGAGTAAACCGCCTTTTCCATCGAGCGCACCGCAAGGAGACCGACAAAGTGCTCTTCGGGGCGTCCCTTAAAAGCCTCAAGAATCGCTCCGAACGCTTTACCATCAAACCGTTCGAGGTCACCCTTATAGGGGACGCCTAACTTCGCGACGATACGCAAAAAGCCTTCCAGCTTCTCCGGACGCGGACGCGCATGCACACGGTAAACGAACGGATACTCTTTATCGCCCTTGCGAGCCTGTCGTACAAAAGCCGCCACCGTCCGGTTAGCCAGCAACATAAACTCCTCTATCAACTGGTGAGACTCGGTGTAGGGTACTGGCTCTACGCCGAGAGGCACGCCTTTGTCATCCAAAAGGAAACGCACCTCCGCATTCGCAAAGTCAATCGCTCCCTGTGCGAAACGCTCGCGGCGAAGCGATTGTGCCAACCGATTGAGTTCGCAAAGAGGCGTTGCCCATTCCGAAGCCTCCCCCTCGAGCACCTTCTGCACCTCCTCATAAGTGAAACGACGTTGCGAGCGGATCAGACTCCGCCCCATCCATTGGTCTAACACACGCCCTTTGCCGTCTAGCGTGAAGAGCACCGAGTAGGTCAGCTTGTCTTCGTCAGCGCGCAGGGAGCAGAGCTCGTTACAAAGTCGCTCGGGGAGCATCGGCACGGTGCGATCTACCAGATAGACCGACGTGCCACGCGCCTGCGCCTCTTGGTCTATAACGTCGTCTGGCTGCACATAGTAGGTCACATCGGCAATGTGTACCCCGATTTCGAAACGTCCGCCATCAAGGGCACGAAACGAAAGCGCGTCGTCATAATCTTTGGCGGTAACGGGGTCGATGGTAAACGTACACTCGCCACGGAAGTCGCGACGCCGCGCCACCTCGGCAGCCGTGATCTTGGCACTGAGCTTATCTGCCGCGCGCGAGACCTCTTCCGGATAGGTATAGGGAAGGTCATACTCGGCAAGGATGGCGTGCATCTCCACCTCGTGCGTACCGCTATGCCCGAGCACCTCAACGATTTCGCCGTCAGGGTAACGTTCGTCCTCGTGCCAATCTTTGAAACGGACGCGCACCTTCATCCCATCCTGCTTGCGCCCTCCGGCGGGCATCCCGACGGCAATTGCCTTAAAAGCCGTTTTCGTGGTCGGAACGACAAAGCCATAACGTCCCTGTACGTAGAGCGTCCCCACATAAAACTCTCGCGCACGCTTTACGATCTCGATCACGCGTCCCGTGAGCAGATCCCCGCGCTTAGCCTTGTGGTAAACCACGCGCACCATGTCTCCCTCCAAGACCCGTAACCCGCCGCGCAAGTCGACCTGCACCTGTGTGCCATCCGTAAGGGTTACATACGCTTTTCGTTCTCGGGGTTGGGCACTATAAATCCCCTCCCCCTCTAGCGGCGGCTGTGCTAACACATAACAGCCGTGCGCCACACGCCGGAGATAACCACTATCTGCCAACTCGCCCATCACCATATCAAAGAGACGCTGCACCCCGCGATCTTTGACTTGAAAAAAACGCGCAAGGAGTCGATAGTTCAACTCCTCGCGCGGATGGGTCATTGCATATTCCACCACCCACTGCGTCGCATCACGCTTGGAGATGCTGGGGCGGAGGCTCTGCCGTCTAGCCATTCCTCCTCAAGACTTGATTACTAAAAGATGTAAGCGTAAGAGAGGCAAAGCCCCCTGTTATGTAGCTTTAGCTCCTTTACATTCGAAATATTGAGTAAGCCACGTTCCCAAGATAAGGAGAGTTGGTTGCCGAAGATACGAACCCCCGCATGAGCACGAAAGAAGAAATCGGTACGTGAAAAGTCATTGGGGAAGTCGATATCTTTCTTCTTGTCATTCACCTTCGTCGAACCCTTAAGAGCACAGCCATAAGCGCCACCGATCCCGACAAATACCCCCGTCTTTGCGATGGTGATTGGGAGGTTAATCATCACAGGAATATCCACATAGAGCAACGAATAGGTGGACTTAACCTTGCCCCCACCCATCGCATTGCTTTCCATAGTAGCACCACGCGTTGCGAGCTGCACCGATGGTTCAAACTCTAGGTTAAGAATCGGAAGAGTGACCATCGCCCCCACTCCACCCTGAAAGCCTGTCGTAGAGGAAAGCGTAACCCCCTCAACATTGGTGGAGAAGGAAGGGAACGAGATCCCCGCGCGGATAAATGGCGAAACCAACTGTGCCTGTGCCGCAAACGCCATAAGCACAGCAACAACCATCAAGAGTAGGCTTTTCTTCAACATATTCGTTTCGTGTTAAGAGTTTCTTTGTCTAGGGTGCAAGGTACGAAAAGAAAAGGAAAAGACACCCACAGGAGAAAAGAAAAAAGGGGCGCTGTGTAGCCACAGCCCCCCTTATCTCTTTCAGAAGTGTGTATCAAAACTCCGTTTCCCGTCTTCTGTAGGGACGTAGCATGCTACAACTGCAAACTGACCTTCTGATAATCAATGGATGTTTCTGTAAGAGAGATAACGCGATGCGCCCCTTTCCAGCGTTTTGACACACCTAGCGCGGCGAGTTGGCAAGGATCTCCACCAAGAAGTCCCAGAAGAGCCCCACCGTCTCAATATTCACACGTTCGTCTGGGCTGTGAGGCGAAAGAATGGTGGGACCGAAGGAGATCATATCCATCCCGTGGTAAATACCACCAATAATACCACACTCTAGCCCTGCATGAATAGCCATAATCTTAGGTTCGCAACCGAACTTCGTCTTGTAAACCGATTGCATCACCTTGAGGATTGGCGACTCCATATTGGGCTTCCAGCCGGGGTAAGCGCCCGAGAACACGACCGAGCCCCCTATCATCTTAAATACCGCCTCCATCTGCTTAGAGAGCGCCATCTTGGCAGACTCGACACTGCTACGCATAAGACACAGACCAGTAAAGTGCCCTTCGTCCATCTTCAGCGCGGCGAAGTTGGTCGAAGTCTCTACAAGCCCTGGCACAGAGTCACTCATCCGAATCACTCCATTCGGGCAATTATACACGCTACGCGTTAGTGCTAGATGGCTCTTTTCTGTCAAGACCTTGGCAGGGAGCGCCGTTTCAGCCACCACGACCTGTACGTCAGGGTCTGCAGCCGAGAGTTCTGACTTAATATCGGCTATAGACGCCGCAAGTCGCTCCTTAAGAGCTGCCAAGCTCTTAGCACTTACCACCACGGTAGCCTCTGCTTCGCGAGGGATGGCATTACGAAGACTCCCCCCCTGTGCCGTAGCTACCCGCACGCCAAGATCCTCTGCCTCAACGAGCAGACGCATCAAAAGCATAATCGAGTTACCACGCCCGAGGATAATATCCATCCCACTGTGTCCCCCCTTAAGCCCCTTCACCGTAAGGGTCAGCGCCTTAGCGTCGGCGGGGGTGTTTTCTACCTCGTAAGGTATCGAGATCGTCGCATCCATCCCGCCAGCACAGCCTACGTAAAGCTCACCCTCTGTCTCCGAGTCCATATTGATGAGGATGCGCCCCTTGAGGAAAGCGGGGTCTAAGTTATTCGCCCCAGTCATCCCCGTTTCTTCGTCTATCGTAAAGAGCGCCTCGATCGGACCGTGCTTAAGGTTGGTTGCCGCGAGGACGCCCATCGCTGCCGCGACGCCCATCCCGTTATCTGCCCCGAGGGTCGTCCCACGCGCACGCACCCAGCCGCCATCGATGTAGGCATCGATCGGGTCTGTAAGAAAATCATGCTGCTTGTCAGAGTTCTTTTGCGGCACCATATCTAGGTGGGCTTGCAACACAATGATTTTGCGGTCTTCGTAACTGGGCGTTGCTGGTTTACGGATTAGGACATTGCCGAGCTTGTCGACGTGTGTTTCGAGCCCGAGCTTCTTACCAAAGTCCGCCATAAAGGCGGTGATGCGCTCCTCGTGCTTCGAGGGACGGGGGATCTGTGTGATGGCATAGAAGTTTTCCCAGATTGCGGCGGGCTTGAGACTCTTAATTTCTTGACTCATGGTAGTCGTATTTTTAACACGTTAGACACATTCCAAAGATAAGGGTTTATTTTGACAGTAACAAAAGTTGCCGCAAGCGCTCCTTCCTCGCCCGCCGCATCGGGCTCTCTTTAGGCAGCGAACGCTCCCCAGCAGCAAAAGCCTTGAGGAGTGGACGGTCAACCAACACTTCAGACTGTAGGCGTGTCTCTGGTGCACGCACATTCCACGGACACGCCTCTTGACACAGGTCGCACCCATAAGCCCAACCGTGTAATGAGGCTGTCTCCTCTGGGGTGAGCTCGCTCTTCTTCTCGATGGTAAGGT